>JAJZSQ010000171.1 GCA_021849615.1 Pseudomonadota bacterium | reverse complement strand
CGCCGTGTTCATCTTCCCGGTCGACTGGGTGTCGGGCCTCGTTCTCGTGCTCACCGCGCCGCTCATCCCTCTGTTCATGGTGCTGGTGGGACGCGCCGCCGCCCGCGCGAGCGAGCAGCGCTACGGTCAGCTGAGGCGTCTCGGCGCGGCGTTCGTCGATGCGCTCGGCGGGCTGGTGACGCTGCGCCAGCTCGGCGCGGCGGAACGCTTCGCCGTTCGCCTCGAGACTGAGAGCGAGACCTATCGTGTGCTCAGCCTGCAGGTACTGCGCGTCGCCTTCCTGTCCTCGCTGGTGCTCGAATTCTTCGCCATGGTCAGTATCGCCATCGTCGCGGTATTGATTGGGTTTCGGCTGCTGTGGGGGGAGTTGGCGCTGCGCGATGGGCTGTTCGTGCTACTGCTGGCGCCGGAGTTCTACCTGCAGCTGCGGGGCCTCGGTGCGCTGCGCCATACCCGCATGGACGCCATCGCTGCGGCCGAGCAGCTCGCGGCACTGGAGGCGGACGCCGCCGCAGCTGCGCCGTCGGTTTCGGTCGGCGCGCCGGTGCGCTGCGAGCGTCCGCCCGAGATCCGCCTCGAGCGCGTGGCGTACCTGCACCGCGGCCGCGGAACCGGCCTGCACGAGTGCTCGCTCACGATCAGGCCGGCGCGGCTCACCGCCCTGGTGGGCACGAGCGGCTCGGGCAAGAGTACGCTGCTGAACCTGCTGCTCGGCTTCGCCGCGCCCGATCGCGGCCGGATCCTCCTCGACGGGGTTGATCTGGCCGGGTGTGAGCTGCAGCAATGGCGCCAATACATTGCCTGGGTGCCGCAGAGCACCCACGTATTCGAAGGCTCGGTGCGCGAAAACCTGCTGCTCGCGAACCCGGATGCGGATGCCGGTGCACTGAGCCGGGCGCTCGAGGCGAGCGGTCTGGCCGCCGTGCTGGCGCGGATGCCACAGGGGGCGGACACAGTGCTCGGGGAGCGCGGCGTCGGCTTGTCCGGCGGGCAGCTGCAGCGCCTGGCGTTGGCTCGTGCACTGGTGCGCGAGCGGGCGAACGTCTGGCTGCTCGATGAACCAACCGCACATCTCGATCGCGATGGGGCGCTCGAGCTGCAGGCACTGATCCGTGCGGCGGCCACTTCACGCACCGTGCTGATGGCCGTGCATCGGCTGAGCGCGGCACGTGCGGCCGACTGGGTCGTCGTGCTCGACGGCGGCCGGGTGCTCGAACAGGGCCCCCCGGAGCAACTGCAGCGCTGCGGTGGTGCGTTCAGTGCGCTGCTGCAGGCGGAGCACGCGTGAGCAGGCCAATGGCTCCGTCAGTCAAACGCCTGCTCTCGGTCTTGTACCCGGAGCGCCGCTGGATGTTCGGCGGGGCAGCTCTGGCGTTGCTCGCGGCACTCGCCGCCGCCGGTCTGATGGCGGTGTCGGGTTGGTTCATCGCCGCGATGGCGCTGGCCGGCGCGGCGGGACTCGCCATCAACTATTACACGCCGGCGGCGGCCATCCGATTGTTCGCTATCGTGCGCAGCGGGGGCCGATACGGGGAGCGACTGGTCACGCACGAAGCGACACTGCGCGGTCTGTCGAGACTGCGTGTCTGGTTGTTCCGCCGCCTGATCCCTCTGGCACCGGCGCGACTGGCCGCGCTGCGTAGCGCGGAGCTGTTCGCACGGCTGCGCGCCGACGTCGATGCTCTCGAACATTTCTATCTGGCGGTGCTGGTGCCCGCGAGTGTCGCGCTGCTGAGCACGGCGGCCGCGTCGCTCCTGTGTCTGGTCCTGTTGCCTGCCGCCGCCGCTGCACTGCTGGTCGGCGTGCTGCTCGCCGCAGTGCTGGCCCCGCTCTGGGTGCAGCGGCGCGCGGCGCCAGATGCCGCTCGCGCGGTCCGGGCCGGCGCCGAGCTGCGTGGGCTGTTGCTCGATGCGCTGCGCGGGCAGGCCGAGCTGCTCGTCTGGGGTGCCATTGCGGTGCACGGCCGTCGCATTGAGGCAACGGCGGCGGACCTCGACGCCCGCCGCACCCGCGTGGAGCACTTCGAGGCGCTCGGCGGGGCACTGGTCGGCTTATGCGCACAGCTGACGCTGCTCGCGACATTGGTGCTCGCCCTGACCGCGGTGCACCGTGGACGGCTCTCCCCGCCGCTGCTGGTGCTGCTCGCGCTGTTGATGCTCGCGTCCTTTGAAATCATCGGTTCGCTCACCGAGGCACTCGCGCGCTGGTCATCGACGCTGACATCTGCCGAGCGCGTGTTTTCGTTAGCGGACACGCCGCCGCCGTTCAGCGAGCCGCGTCAGTCCTCCCCGGTTCTGCCACGCCCGGCAATCACTTTCGAACGCGTCGGGCTGCGCTACGGGGAAGGCGGGCCCTGGGCGCTGGAGAACGTTGACCTGACGTTGGCGCCGGGGGCGCGGGTGGCGGTGGTCGGTCCGTCCGGGGCAGGCAAGAGCTCGCTGATCGGCGCGCTGTTGAAATTCCATCCCGTTCAGCAGGGACGGGTGTTGTTCGGCGGTCAGCCTCTCGATGCGCTCGATGGCGATGCGCTCAGGCGGCATATCGCAGTCATCGCACAACAGACTGTTCTTTTCAATCAGTCGCTGCTCGACAACCTGCTGCTCGCTGCGCCGCAGGCGAGCGCCGAGCAGATCGAGCGCGCCGTACGCGTGGCGCAGTTGGATTCGTTCGTCGCGTCACTGCCAGAGGGTTATGACACCGTGCTCGGTGAAGGCGCGGCGCTGGTGTCCGGAGGCGAGGCTCGCCGCATCTCGATCGCCCGGGCGCTCTTACAGGAGGCGCCGGTACTCGTGCTTGATGAACCGACGGAAGGTCTGGATGCGCATACGGCGCGCGGACTGTACGGGGCGCTGGCGAGTGCCGCGCGCGAGCGCTCGGTATTGCTCATCACCCACCGCTTGAGCGGCCTGGCGCAGCTGGTCGACGAGGTGGTGATCCTGGAGGCCGGACGGGTACGCGCGCGTGTTTCGGTCGAGGAGTATCTGGCGAGCGGGCGCGACTGATCATCGTCTGGAATATGTCGCCTACGGCATTGGCGTCGGCAAAATCAAGGAGTAAAGTCACAAAATTCGAAGCTCGCACGCGACAGCGGCGCCAGGTCTGAGCAGTGGAAGGTGGAGATTAGAATGAGAAGAATACTGGGCATGCTGCTGGCGCTGGCGCTCGCGGTGGGGGTGGTGGGGCCAGCCATGGCCGCCGGACTCACCTTCGGGCAATGGCGGGTGGCAACCACCACCGGGGGTCAATACGCGTATGCGGCGACCGTCAATCATCGTGGTGAGCTGTTCGGGGAATTCTGCGACTACAAATCGGCCTCGTGCCGCTGGCTGCTCGCGGTGCACACCCCCTGCCGTTTCGGCGACGTTTATCCGGTGCTCGCCAATTCCGCCGCCGGCGCCAATCCCATCGCGATCTTCTGCGTCGGTGCGATCGGGGTGCACACCTACGGCATGGCGCTGATGAACGGCAAGAAGCTCCAGGCGAGCATCGCCCATGCCCGCCGGGTCGGGTTCGCAGTTCCGCTGCAGAACGGACGGTTCGTCTTTTCACGCTTCGCACTGCGGGGACACCTGCAGGCGACGGCGCTGCTGGACCGGTCCTTTTCAGCCGAAATCGAACGCCGTCGACAGGCGCCTGTCGCCGAATTGCGACTCTGAGGCGTCCTCGGCGCCGCCACCGGCGCCGGCCGGGGTCCGGGTCGCCTCGACGTCCCCCCGAAGGCGCGACCAGCGTAAGGATCGGCACGTCGAGCCGTGCCGAATGCGACACGGAAGCGGTTAAAATAGTAGGCTGTACCCTCTGCGGATGCGCATGCTGCGCTCCGGACGTCCGGCTCGGGACGTCCGGGCCCTTTGCGCGTGCCCACCGCGAGCACATAGGAGAATGGGAGTCGTGGAGAAGCGCGTGATGTGGCGGCGGCTGGTGATCGTGCTCGTCGCAATGGCCGTCGTGTTGGGAGGGGTGACCGCGTGGAACGCCATCAAGGCGCACTTCATTCACCAATTCATGGTGAAGAACGCCAGCCAGCCCCAGACGGTGAGCACCACGACGGTGCAGTATTCGCTCTGGCAGCCGCACGTGAGCGCCGTGGGCAGCCTGCGCGCCGTGCATGGTGTTGAGGTCACCACCCAGCTCGCCGGCATGGTGCAGAGCATCGACTTCCGCTCCGGAGAGTCGGTGCGCGCCGGACAGGTGCTCGTGCAACTGAATGCCGCGCCGGACATCGCGCAACTTCATTCGCTGCAAGCGGCGGCGCACTACGCGACCCTGACCTACCAGCGCGACGTGCTGCAGTACAAGGCGCAGGCCATCGGCAAAGCGACGCTCGATGCGGCGACCGCGGACTGGAAGAGCGCCGAAGCGCAGGCGACTTCGCAAGCGGCGCTCGTCGCTGAGAAGACGGTGCGCGCACCCTTCGCCGGCCGGCTCGGAATCACGACCGTCAATCCGGGCCAGTACCTGCAGCCCGGAGCCGCCATCGTGAGCCTGGAGTCGCTCGACCCGATCTATGTGGACTTCAACCTGCCACAGAGCGATCTGTCGCGCGTGCACGTGGGAGACGTGACGCATGTGACGACGGACGCATTCCCTGGCAAGGCCTTCACCGGGCGGGTCACCTCGATTGATTCGCTGGTCGATCCGTCGACGCGCAACTTCGAAGCTGAAGCGACCATTGCCAATCCGAGCTTGCTGCTGCGGCCGGGGATGTTCGTGGACACCGACGTGCAGTCTGGTGCTGAGCAGCGTTACTTGACGCTGCCGCAGACGGCAATTACCTACAACCCGTACGGTGATACGGT
>JAJZSQ010000170.1 GCA_021849615.1 Pseudomonadota bacterium | reverse complement strand
CCGCGGAAATCACCCGGCAGACCATCCTGGACGCCTTCCGGCAGGCGACCCAGCCGCTGTTCGATCCGCTCGGCTTCCTGCACCTGACGCTCGGCCGCGCGCACGATGCGGTGGTCAAGCTCGGCGCGCAGGCGCCCGTCGATCAGCGCCCCCGCGCCACCTGCGCGCTGTGCCTGGTCCAGCAGGGTGCCTCATGGTGGGCGCACGTCGGTGACAGCCGCATCTACCACGTCCGCGGCCGCAAACTCATCGGCCGCAGCCGCGACCACAGTCACGTCGAAGGACTGCTGCGCGAGGGGTTGATCACCGCCGAGCAGGCCCAGGCGCACCCGATGCGCAACTACGTGGAATGCTGCCTCGGCGGCGGACCGGTGCTGCCGGACATGGCGATCACGCGGCGCCGCCCTCTCGAGGCCGGCGATGCGCTGCTGGTGTGCAGCGACGGGCTGTGGGGGCCGCTGAAGGACGAGGAACTCGCTGGGGAACTCGGCGCGAGCGCAACCCCGCTGCGCGATACGCTGCTCGACCTGGCGCGCCGCGCCGTGCGCCGCGCGGGCAGCGGCAGTGACAACACATCGGCCGCTGCGCTGCGGTGGCTCGGCGAACAGTAGTGAGTGGACAGATGACGACCCGACAGGGCGGCCGTGCGGCCGCGCAGATGCGCCCCGTGAGTTTTACCCGCCAGTTCGCCAAGCATGCCGAAGGGGCCGTGCTGGTCGCCTTCGGTGACACCCAGGTGCTGTGCACCGCGAGCGTGGAGGAGTCGGTGCCGCCCTTCTTGCGCGGCAAGGGGCAGGGCTGGGTCACCGCCGAGTACGGCATGCTGCCACGTGCGACGCACACGCGCTCGGCGCGCGAGGCGGCGCGCGGCAAGCAGGGCGGCCGTACGCTCGAGATCCAGCGTCTGATCGGCCGTTCGCTGCGCGCCGTGGTCGATCTGAAGGCCCTCGGGGAGCGGACCGTGACGATCGATTGCGACGTCCTGCAGGCCGACGGCGGGACCCGTACCGCCTCGATTGCCGGCGGCTACGTCGCCCTGGCGCAGGCCTGTCGCGGGCTCGAACGGCGTCGGCTGCTGACCCGCTCGCCCCTGCACGGGCAGGTGGCCGCAGTCTCGGTCGGCATCGTCGACGGCGGCGCGCTGCTCGACCTGGAGTACTCGGAGGACTCGCGCGCCGAGGTTGACATGAACGTCGTGATGAACGACGGCGGCGGATTCATCGAGCTGCAGGGCACGGCCGAGGGTCACGCCTTCCGCCGCCACGAACTCGACGCGATGCTCGCGCTCGCCGCCGGCGGCATCGAGCAGATCTTCCCGCTGCAGCGCGAGGCGATCGAGGCGTGAAGGTGGTCCTCGCCAGTGGCAACCCCGGCAAGCTGCGCGAGCTGGCGCAGCTGCTCGCCCCGCACGGACTGCGCATGCTGCCGCAGTCGGCGTTCGGTCTCGAGACGCCGCCCGAGACCGGCACGACGTTCCGCGAGAACGCGCTGCTCAAGGCGCGCTATGCGTCCCGTCTGACGGGTCTGCCGGCGCTCGCGGATGACTCGGGCATCGAAGTCGATGCCCTGCAGGGACGACCGGGCGTGTACTCGGCCCGCTATGCCGGCGAGGGTGCGAGCGATGCGCAGAACCTCGAGAAACTGCTTGCGGAACTCCAGTCCGTCCCCGACGGCGCCCGCGCGGCGCGCTACCGCTGCGTCATGGCGCTGGTGCGCGGGGCGCAGGACCCTCAGCCGCTGCTCGCCGAGGGCACGTGGCAGGGCCAGATCCTGCGCGCGCCGCGCGGCACGGGCGGGTTCGGCTACGACCCGGTGTTCCTGCCGGACGGACTGGAACAGACCGCCGCAGAGCTGGCGCCGGTGCAGAAGAACGCGCTCAGTCACCGCGGACAGGCCTTGCGTGCGCTCGCTGCGCAGGCCGGCGAGCTGCCCGGCGGCGCCGCGCCCGGGCGCGGCCGCGTTTCCGGCGAGCCGGGGCGGCTGTTCGTGCTGGCCGCGCCGTCCGGGGCGGGCAAGACGTCGCTGGTGCGGGCGCTGCTCGAGCGCAAGCCCAGCCTGAGCTTGTCCATCTCGCATACCACCCGGCCGCAGCGGCCCACCGAGACGAACGGCCGCGAATACCACTTCGTGGACACCGAGGCATTCGAGCGCAGCGTCGCCGAGGGCCGTTTCCTCGAGCATGCCCGGGTGTTCGGCAATTACTACGGCACGGCGCGCGAACCGGTGGAACGGCAGCTCGCGGCGGGCAGGGACGTCGTGCTCGAGATCGACTGGCAGGGCGCCCGCCAGGTGCGCGCGGCGATGCCGGCCTGCGAGAGCATCTTCGTCCTGCCGCCGTCGCGTACGGCGCTGGAGCAGCGGCTGCGCGGCCGGGCCACGGATTCCGCCGAGGTCATCGCGCGCCGGCTGCGCGAAGCGGCCGGGGACATGACCCATTGGAACGAGTTCGACTACGTCGTCGTCAACGACCAGTTCGAGCGGGCGCTGGAGGACCTGGTGCACATCGTCGAGGGCCGCGGCGAGGCGTTGCTCGCCTGGCGGCCGGCGCTCGCGCCGCTGCTGGCGCAGCTGCTGGCCTCACCGGGCGTCTTTGCCGTATAGTAGAGCCCTCTGGGGCGCCTGCCGCGCCCGTTAACCCATTGTCAGTACGCAAGAATCGCCATGGCCCGCATCACCGTCGAAGACTGTCTGCAGAATGTCGATAATCTCTTCCAGCTGGTGATTCTGGCGGCACAGCGTGCGCGGCGGCTGGCCAACGGCGCCGAACCGACCGTGCCGGTCGAGAACGACAAGCCGACCGTGGTCGCGCTGCGCGAGATCGCCGCTGGCAACATCACGGTCGAGATGCTGCGCGAGCCGGAGCCGCCGCCGGCGGAACCCCCCGCCCCCGATGTGTCCGAGCTCGACATGCAGTCCGCGTTCCGCGCCCCCCAGTTCGGCCTGGGGGACTGAGCGCCGCCGGGCTTCCCGGCCTGCGCACCGCCGCAACCGCCGGCGCTGGATTCGGCCCTGGCGGCTGTGTAGATTTCCAGTCCGGTGGCGGTGTGAGCGTCAAGCGCGTGGAGAGGATGTGACAGACCGTTCGGTCCGTGCGGCCGCGGGCCCCGTGAAGACCCAGGCAGGGTGTGCGCGGGCCAGATCGGCACGACTCAGTCTGCGGGCGGAGCGCTGAGCACCATGGATTACGCGTCTTCCCTTCTCGGGCTGCTTCCCGGCGGAAGGCGTACCCCCGGGCTGAAGGAGCTGCTCTCGACGGTCGGCGGCTATCTGCCGCCGGACCAGGTGGCCCGCGTGCGCGCTGCCGCGGAATTCGGTGCCTCGGCCCACCAGGGTCAGAAGCGTCTCTCCGGCGAGCCGTACATTGCGCACCCGGTCGCGACGGCGGCCATTCTTGCCGACCTCAGACTCGATGCCGACACGCTCGTCGCGGCGATCCTGCACGACGTCATCGAGGACACGCCGACGCCGAAGGACCAGCTGGCCGAGCGCTTCGGCGCCGATGTCGCCGAGCTGGTCGATGGGGTGACCAAGCTCGACGCCATCCAGTTCAAGAACCGCGAGGAGGCGCAGGCGGAGTCGTTCCGCAAGATGCTGCTCGCGATGGTGCGCGACCTGCGCGTGATCCTGGTCAAGCTCGCCGACCGCACGCACAACATGCGCACGATCCAGGCGATGCCGCCGCACCGCCGGCGGGCGATCGCCCGCGAGACGCTCGACATCTACGCGCCGATCGCCGAGCGGCTCGGCCTGTACAACCTGAAGCTCGAGCTGGAGGAGCTCGGGTTCCGCGCGCTGTATCCGCGCCGTTATCGGGTGCTGGAGTACGCGCTGCGCAAGGCGCGCGGCAACCAGAAGGAATTCCTCAAGAAGATCGAACAGCAGCTCTCGGCGGCCCTGCAGAAGCACGGCATCGATGCGCGGGTCGAGATGCGCGAGAAACACATCTACAGCATCTACCGCAAGATGCTGCGCAAACGCGCCTCGCTCGCCGAGATTGTGGATGTGTACGGTCTGCGCATCATCGTCGATGAGTTCGATACCTGTTACCGCGCGGTCGGGGTGGTGCACTCGGTGTTCAAGCCGATGCCCGGACGCTTCAAGGACTACATCGCCATCCCGCGCGTCAACGGCTACCAGTCCCTGCACACCACGCTGTTCGGTCCGAACGCCGTGCCCATCGAGGTGCAGATCCGCACCGAGGACATGCATCGGGTGGCGGAGTCCGGCATCGCCGCGCACTGGAAGTACAAGAGCGGGGAGGACGCCGGCACCATGCAGCAGGCGCGCGCCCGCGAATGGCTCTCGGAGCTCGTCGAGCTGCAGGAGGACGGCAGCTCCGAGGAGTTCCTCGAGAGCGTCAAGGTCGACCTCTATCCGGACAAGGTGTACGTCTTCACGCCCAAGGGCAAGATCCTGCGCCTGCCGAGCGGGGCGACCGTGGTCGATTTCGCCTACGCGGTGCACACCGACGTCGGCAACCGCTGTGTCGCGGCCAAGGTCGACCGGCGCCTCACGCCACTGCGCACGGTGCTGCGCAACGGCCAGACCATCGAGATCATCACCGCCAAGGGCGCGGTCCCCAATCCCGCCTGGGTGGGGTTCGTGGTCACCGCCAAGGCGCGCAGCGCGATCCGCCATTACCTGAAGAGCCTGCGCCGCACCGAGGCCATCGCGCTCGGCCAGCGGCTGCTCGCCCAGGCGCTGGCGGAATTCCATCTCGCGCTCGAGAAGGTTCCGCCCGAGACGTGTGCCGTGACGCTCGGGGAGTTCGGCATGAAGGACATGGACGAGTTGTACGAGCGGATCGGCCTCGGCGAGCGCCTCGCCCCGCTCGTGGCGCGCCGCCTGCTGCCGGCGGGCGCCCCGCCGGACGGCGCGCAGCTGCCCGCGCCGCTCGCCATCGCCGGCACCGAAGGTCTGCTCGTGACCTACGCG
>JAJZSQ010000169.1 GCA_021849615.1 Pseudomonadota bacterium | reverse complement strand
GCGGATCTCCAGGACGCTCGCCGCGCGATCGCACCATCCATTCACGGATTTTGCAACCCGCTTCGCCTGCGCTCATCACTCGGATACTTGTCGCCCAACAAGTATGTGCACAGAATTCAACACGTCGGTCATCACTCGACTCTGAGGTCCGCCGCGTAGGGGCCTGATCCGTCCGGTCCCGCGTCCCGGCGGTGGCGCACTCAGGCGCCGGCCGCCTCATCGGAGCGCGCTTCGCGCACTTTTCGCGTCAACCACTGCATCATCTGGTGCATCGCCTGCAGACGGCCCGCCTCGAACGGATGTTCGTGCACGTCGGCATGCAGGGCGCGCGCCTGCGGATCGTCTGGGGCCCGAACCCGCAACAACTCGCTGATCGGGCAGACGTCGAGCCGGCCCGGCTCGCGCAGCGACATCGGATCGTGCAGCCGCATCCATTGGTAGGCGAGTGCGCCGAGCCAGCTGTGCACGCCGGCGCCGAGACCCCGCCCCACGGGCCGCGCCGCGAGCCACTGCGACAGCGCTGCGGCCGGCATCGGCCGGCACAGTCCGAAGCCCTGGCCGTACCGGCAGCCGAGCACCATCGCCGCCTCGATGAAGTCCGGGTCCTCCAGTCCCTCGGCCACGACCTCGCGCTCGAGATCCTGGCCGATCTGCACGACGGTGCGGATCAGGCTGAGCGCCTTGATCGGATCGCGGGCCAGGTCCTTCACCAGGTTCTGGTCGACCTTGATGATGTCGAACGGCAGGTCGGCGAGGCGTTTGAGGTTGCTGAAGCCCGAGCCGAGGTCGTCCATGGCGATTTTCACGCCGGTCGCGGCGAGCCGCGTGATGGCCTCATCCACCGTACTGGCCTCGAGCGCCTGGCTCTCGAGCAGTTCGAGCACGAGGTGCTGCGGTGCCACCTGCGCGGTGCGCAACGCCTCCTCGACCCACTGCGCGCAATCGGGGTGCACGAGGGAGCTCGGTGCGAGGTTGATCGCAAGCTCGATCTGCACCTGTTGGTCGCGCCAGCGGCGCAGGTGCGCGAGCCCCTGCTGCAGCCCCTGGCGGAACAGCGAGTCCAGGTCCGTCTCCCCGAGCGCCGGCAGGAATTGTCCGGGCGCGAGCAGCGTCCCTTGCGGGGTGCGCAGCCGTGCCAGCGCCTCGGCCTTCACGACTGCGCCGGTCTCGAGCTCGATCACCGGCTGGACGAACATCTCCACGCCGCCGCCATAGAGCAGCGCGCGGATCTGCGCGACCTCGCCGGTATCGATGACGTGCCCGCGGCTTTGCGAAGCCCGCGTCATCTGGTCCCAGCGGTTCTGCAGCGACAGCCGCCAGGTGCGCATCCAGGCGGAGGTGAACTGGTGCGGGTACGCCCCGAAGAGCATCAACACCGAGTGGATCGCGCCGTGCCGATGCACCGGCAGGGTGACCGCGCTGCGGATGGCGAACTCGCTCATCAGCGTCTGCCAGGGTGCGGCGCGCGTCTCGCTGCCGAACGCCGCGGTCTCCTGCTGACTGTCGGTCATCCACGTGTTCGCCACCAGTCCCCGGCCCCGCACGTCGCGCGGATCGAGCACCGGATAGAGATTGCGGGCGCGGTGCGCCTCGACGAACGCGGCGCACTCGGGGCCGGCAGCGCGCTCGATGACCAGGCGGTTGTGCGCATCGGGCCGGCACACCACCGCGGCGCGCATCCCGGGCAGGGCCGCGAGCGCCTCGAGCTCCGCCTGCACCCAGTCGGCGGCCAGTCCCCGGCCGTCCTGCGGCCGGGCGAGCAGCGCCTGGTACTGGTCGAGCACCGACTGCATCGACTCGAGCTCGCCCTGCAGTTCCAGCTGCAGTCGCGCCTCGGCGGTGCGCAGCGCGCGGTAGCGCGTGCGCGTGGTGAGCAGCGCCGCATCGAAATGCGCGTGCAGCAGATCCCGGTACAGCCCCATCACCAGGGCCATCGAGGCCCCGGACAGGCCGATCAGCCCGTGCACGGTACCGAGCCGGCGCGCCGCAGCCCTGGCCTGCTCGGCCGAGGTGCCTGCATCGAGCAGGAAGCGCAGGTGCGCGGCCTGCTGGTGCACCAATCCCTGCAGTTGCTGCTCGGTCAGGCACGCCAGGATCGAAGCGGTCTCGGTCCGGCTGCCGAGTTCGCGGTAGAACGCGGCGGCGAACTGCTCGGCCACGGCCTCGATGTGCGGCGCGACGCTCTGCATCAACTCCTGGATCTCCGGCCCGAACGGGTCGAATGCGGCTTCGGCGAGCTGCTCACTCGGCATCGAAGCGCCGATCCGCCACCACTGGGTCCGGGTGCGCTTGGACTGCTTGGCCTGATACATCGCCGCATCGGCCTGGCGCAGCAGCGCCTCGGCTTCCTCGCCATCGAGCGGAAAGAGCGCCAGGCCCATCGTCATGTCGACCGAGGCCGGCGTCGCGCCGCTCACGTCGAACGGCGTCTCGACGGCGCGGTGCAGGTGGCGCAGCGCGGCGCTCAGCTGGGGCAGATCCTGGGCACTCTCGAGATCCTCCAGAACGACGACGAACTCATCGCCGCCGAGACGCGCGACGAAATCCGACTCGCGCAACCACTCGCGCAGGCGCCGCGAGAGCGCGCGCAGCAACTCATCGCCCGCGTCGTGACCGAGCCGGTCGTTGACCGGTTTGAAGTCATCCAGATCGATCACCCCGAGGGCGAGCGAGGTGCCGCGCCGGCGCGCGCGCGCAATCGCCGCCGGCAGGTATTCCTCGAGCGCGAGCCGGTTCGGCAGCCCCGTGAGCGGGTCGGTGCGTGCCATGCGCGCATCCTGCAGCTGCAGCGAGCGGATGCGCTCCTTCAGATCGAGCTCATCGAGGCCGTGACCGAGCAGTGCGCCGATGCGCGTGCACACTTCGAGCGTGCCGGCATCGAACCCCTCGCGCCGCGGTGCGGCGAGCGCAAGGATGGCCCACACCCGAGCGCCTCTGATGATCGGCAAGGCAAGCAGGCTGAGCCAGCGATGCGCCCTGAAGCCGGCGTGCCAGGGCTTCAGTGTCGGGTCGGCCAGCGTATCGTTGCAAACGCGCAGCATCCCGGTGTTCCAGGCCCTGACCACGACGGAGGCCGTTTCCCCGTCCGTGAGCCGCGGCGGATCGCAGCGCACCTGTTCGGCGCCCTCGCCGTCGAGGGCCAGCACCTCGAAGGCGCCGCAGGGGCCTGGCCTGCCGATCCAGGCGGCATGAAACGGGGTGTCGCAGGAGAGCTTGGCGCAGAGGCTCGCCAGCATCTCGTGCTCGCGCCGGCACTGGATCAGCACATCGCCGCAGTGCAGCAACGCCCGGTAGAGCGTCTGCAGATCGAGCAGCTGCTGGCGTTGCAGAAGCAGATCGAAGGTTCGCTGCCCCAGCGCATCCGACAGGCCGCTCACGGTGTCGACGAGGCGGCCGCGAGCGTGTGGATCCTGATCCTCCAGCGGCAGCGCCCGCGCAGCGCCGGCCTGGCGCGCCTGGACCTCGCGGGCCATCTGCCGATCCACCTCCATGATGTGTTGCAGCAGCCACTGGGCGAGAAACGACAGCAGCTCGACGCTGACGTCCGCGCCGCAATCGTGGTTGAGCATGCGCGCCTGCTGCAGGAAGCCGCAGAATTTCTCATGAGCCTGCAGATGCATCGTGCGGTGCGCGCCATCGACCTGCCACTGGCGCATCAGCCGGGCCTCGGCGCGGAAGTGATCGCGGGTGTAGTCCGCGAGCGCATCGAGCAGGCCGTCGAGCTCCTCGGGCCGGGCGCCGCGGGCCTGGGCGAGTGCGGCGCGATTGAAGATCTCGAGCAGTCGCTGATGCTGCGCATCGAGCAGCGGCTCGCCCGTGGCCATGGCGGCATTCCAGTGCAGCGGCTGCACCTGCGGCGGTTGTTGCGTCTCTGTGCGCGTGGTAGCCAAAGCGGGCGAGGTCCGACTTCGCGTCCTGTGGAACCCGGGCACGACACCGCCCCGGGCAGAGGCCGATCCGAGCGGATTTTGGCGCATCGGCGCGCCGGCGGCTGGACAAACCGCATCATCCTGTGGCATGGAACCGGACGCAGCTCTCAGTTTTGCGCCGCTCGGCCGCGGGAAATCCCCGCCGGCCGGCGGCGCCGGTGGATGACGACGACGGCGCGGCAATCCGTCCGCACGCGACGGCCGAAATCCGTAAAATCCCGGCCTTTCCGATGGACAAGGAGCCGACCGACATGAAACCGATGAGCGCCGCGCTGGTCATGGTGCTGCTGGGACCCGCGACGGCATTCGCCGCATCCTCCACCGTGGCCCCGGCCGCCGCGCATTTCACCGGCAAGGGACAGCTGGGCTTCGTGGCCTCGCAGGGCAATGCGCAGGGCAAATCCGCCAACGCCGCGATCAACCTGAACTACCTCTCGGGGCTTTGGAAGCACAGCCTGGATCTGTCCGCGCTCTACGGCCAGAGCCTCGGGATCGTCTCAGCCGAGCGCTGGACGGCGATGTGGCAGTCGAACCGCAAGATCAGCGCCGATGCCTATGCCTTCGGCTCGCTGCGTTACGAACACGACATGTTCGACGGCTTTCAGTACCAGGGGAGCGGCGCGCTCGGTGTCGGCTACACGCTGATCCACTCCAAGACGACGACGCTTAGCACCCAGGTCGGTGCCGGTTACATGGTCTCGCGACCCGAGACCTTGACGTCCATTGCGCTCACGAATCCGACCCGGACCTTCATCGAGCGCATCCCGCAGGCGAGTCAGCGCTATGCGATCGGCACCCTCGGGGTCAATTACGAGCACACGATCACGAGCACGACCTCGGTGAGCGACAAGCTGCTGGTGAACGCCGGTTCAGTCAACACGCTGGTGACGAACGACCTGGCGTTCATCGTCAAGGTTTCCACGCAGTTGGCGGTGAACCTCGGCTACCACATCCAGGACAACACGCACCCGGCCGCGGGCATCCAGCACCTGGACTCGACCGAGACCGTCAATCTCGTCTACGCGTTCTGAGCGG
>JAJZSQ010000035.1 GCA_021849615.1 Pseudomonadota bacterium | reverse complement strand
TACGGCTCGTACCGCCAGCCGCGCGAGCTGCTGTGGGTGATCGGCATGCTGGTGTACCTGGCGCTGATGGCCGAGGCGTTCATGGGCTACGTGCTGCCCTGGGGCAACATGTCGTTCTGGGGCGCGCAGGTGATCATCAACCTGTTCGGCACCATTCCGGGCATCGGACCGGCGGTGACGCAGTGGATCCGCGGCGATTACGGCATCTCCGGGGCGACACTGAACCGGCTGTTCGCGCTGCACGTGGCCGCCGTGCCGATCGTGCTGCTGCTGCTGGTGGTGCTGCACCTGGTCGCGCTGCACCAGGTCGGCTCGAACAATCCCGATGGCATCGAGATCCGCGAGCGGATGGGGCCTGATGGCAAGCCGCTCGATGGGATTCCGTTCCACCCGTATTACACGGTCAAGGACATCTTCGGCGTCGGCGCGTTCTTCATCCTGTTCGCACTGGTGGTGTTCTTCGTGCCCACCTTCCACGGGCTGTTCCTGGAGAAGGCGAATTTCACCCCGCACAATCCGCTCTCGACGCCGGCGGACATTCACCCGGTGTGGTACTTCACGCCCTACTACGCGATCCTCAGGGCCGTGCCGAGCAAGAGTCTCGGCGCGCTGTTCCTGGTGCTCGCGCTCATCTCGCTGATCCTCGTGCCCTGGCTCGATCGCTCGCCGGTGAAGTCGATTCGCTACAAGGGCTGGATGTCGCGCGTGGCACTCGGGGTGTTCGTGGTGAGCTTCGTCGGGCTCGGCTATCTGGGCATGCAGCCGGTCGAACCGATCTATGTGCTCCTCGCCCGGGTGTTCGCCATCGGCTACTTCGCGTTCTTCTGGCTCATGCCGTTCTACACGCGCTGGGAGCGGGTCAAGCCCGTGCCGGAAAGGGTGGTCTACCATGCGCACTAAACGTCGCGGCTGGGCGAGCGTGCTGCTCGCCGCGGCGCTCGGGGTCACGCTGGCCGGCGGGGCGCAGGCGGCCGAGACGGGCGCGACCTTCGGGACGCACTGGCAGGACTGGCGGGCGCACGCCGACGTGGCGGACCTCGCCTCGCTGCAGCGCGGGGCGAGAGACTTCGTTGGTTACTGCCTGGGCTGCCATTCGCTGCGCTACGAGCGCTGGTCGCGGCTCGGCAAGGACCTGAAGATCCCGCCCGACGTGCTGAAGAAGGACCTGATCCCTCCCGGCCAAAACGCGCGCGATTACATGATGTCGCCGATGACCGCCGATGCGGCCAAATGGTTCGGCAAGCAGCCCCCGGACCTGTCGCTCATCGCGCGCTACCGGGGCACCAATTACCTGTATCGCTATCTGGAGACGTTTTACGTCGACTCGGGCCGCCCGACCGGCGTGAACAACCTCGTCTATCCGTCGGTGGCCATGCCCGATGTGCTCTCCTCGCTCGAGGGCCTGAAGGTCGCCGTGTACCGTACGGTCGAAGTGCCCGGCCCGCACGGCACGAGAATCAAGCGGCAGGTGTTTGCGCATTTCCGCCAGGTCGCGCCTGGCAGCATGACCCGCGAGCAGTTCAACCAGTTCGTGCACGACACGGTCAATTTCCTCGACTACGTGAGCGATCCGCCACGCCTGCAGCGTCATCGGCTCGGGGTCTGGGTGGTGCTGTTCCTGATGGTGTTCACCACGCTCGCCTGGCTGCTGTACCGCGAGTACTGGAAGGACGTGCGTTAGCGGGGGCGAGGGGATTCGCGCCGCGCCCGGCGGCCCGGGTGCAGTGGGGCGGTGGCCGCGGGCAACGCAGGCACCCCCGGTACGGTAAAATCACCGGGGTGCCGGCGGGCCGGCGGGAGCGGTATCGTGTCGAGCCGACGATCCATCATGACGCTGTTCTCCGCTCCGGCCGACCTCTGGAGCCACCGCACGCGAATCGTGCTGGCTGAGAAGAGCATCGATCTGGAGATCGTCAGTGTCGCTGCGGGCAGCCTCCCGGAGGACCTGCTCGACTTGAACCCGTATCATTCGCTGCCGACGCTGGTGGACCGGGATCTGGTCCTGTATGACTCGCGGGTCATCATCGAGTACCTCGATGAGCGCTTCCCGCATCCGCCCCTGATGCCCGTCGATCCGGTGACCCGGGCGCAGTTCCGCTTGGCGCTTTATCGCATCGAGCGCGACTGGTACAGTCTCGTCGAACAGATCGAGCGAGGGGAGGACCGCCGGCAGCTGCCGAAGCTGCGCAAAGTCCTCCTCGACACGATCGTGCAGGGGGTTGAGCTGTTCCAGTTGAAGCCGTTTTTTCTCGCCGACGAATTCTCGCTGGTTGATGCGACGCTCGCGCCGGTGCTGTGGCGGTTGCCGCACTACCAGATCGAGCTGCCGCCGAAGGCCCAACCCATCGTCAAATATGCGCACCGCATCTTCGCGCGGCCGGCTTTCGCGCGCGCCCTGTCCGATGTGGAGCGGGCGATGCAGCGCTAGGGGTCCGGGCCGATGATCAAGCCTCCCCCGAAGCGACCTTATCTGCTGCGTGCCATGCATCAGTGGATCACCGACAGCGGCTACACGCCGCACGTCATCGTCGACGCCGCTCGGGCCGGCGAGGACATCCCGCACGCGTACGTCCAGGACGGCAAACTGGTCCTGAACTTGAGCTACACGGCCACTCAGCGTCTGAAGATTGACAACGACAGCGTCGAGTTCGATGCACGCTTCGCCGGCGTGATCCATCACGTGCGCTTCCCGGTGCATGCGGTCATGGGGGTGTACGCGAGGGAGACGGGCGAAGGGATGATGTTTCCGGACCAGGACACCAGTCCCGCCCCGCCGGAACCGACGCCTCCGGGTCCGGGGCCGGGGACCGGACCGAAGTCCGGGCCGGGCGATGAGGGCGGCGGCCCGAAGCGTCCGCAGCTGCGCGTGGTCAAATAGCTGCACGCGGGTCCATTTGGAATTGGCCGCTGGCCGGTACGTCCGGTTGGATGCCTGTCCAGCGAGGAGCGGTCCGCCGCGACTTCCGGTCGGCGGCTCGATCCGTCTCGGCCGCCAGGCGCGTGGAGAGGGATTGACCTCAGGATGTTTTTGTAGTAACGTTTCTACAATAAATGTCCCTCTGCGAATGGGAGTGTGCCCATGACCATCACGACGCTCTCCAGCCGGGAGTTCAATCAAGACACCAGCCGCGCCAAGAAAGCTGCCGCGGAGGGGCCGGTGTTCATCACCGACCGAGGCAAGCCCGCCCATGTCCTGCTCAGCATCGAGGAATACCAGCGCATCACGGGCAAGTCCCAGAGCATCTCTGATGCCTTGGGTTGGCCGGCGGGTGTCGAGGACATTGAAATAGAGTTTCCGCGCTCCCGCGAACTCGCCCGCCCGGTCGATCTTTCCTGATGTTTCTGCTCGACACCAACGTCGTTTCCGAGTTGCGAAAGGCCAGAACTGGCAAAGCGCATCCCAATGTTGTCGCATGGGTTCGGACGGTTCAAGACAGCAGCCTTTTCCTCTCGGTCATCGTCGTACAGGAGTTGGAAACCGGTGTTTTGCAGTTGGAGCGAAAAGACCTTGTCCAGGGCGCGATCTTGCGCAACTGGTTGGATGAGCACGTCTTGCCGACTTTCGCCGGACGCGTTCTGCCGGTCGATACTGCCGTTGCCCGACGTGGCGCACGTTTGCATGTACCGGACCCCCGGCCGTACCGGGACGGGCTGATCGCGGCCACGGCGCTTGTTCATGGCATGACGATCGTGACTCGCAACGTCGCTGACTTTCACGCCACCGGTGCGCCAATTTTGAACCCGTGGGACGCTCCGCATTAATCGCTTCTGAAGCGATATCCCAGAGTGCTCCGATACGACGTCGGGAAGCGCAGGCTTGATCGATCAGGCGCTGGGCCGCCAGGCTGAGGGGTCCGGCAGGGTCTGGCCTCAGTCATTGCAGGCTGCAGCGCGTTCTGCTATTCCGTAGTTCGGGGAGCCGGTCGGGCAATCGCTGCCCCAGCCCGTCACTGGGCCGGGGGGGAGGAAAGTCCGGGCTCCGGCGGATCAGGGTGCCAGGTAACGCCTGGGGGGCCGCATCGTCAGTGGGGCGCAAGCCTCGCCCGGTGTGTGCTCACGGAAAGTGCAACAGAGAGTAAACCGCCCAAGCCCGCGCTCAGGCCGCACGTCGGTGCGGGCGTCGGGACGGCAAGGGTGAAACGGTGCGGTAAGAGCGCACCGCGGCCTTGGCAACAAGGCTGGCATGGCAAACCCCACCTGGAGCAAGGCCAAATAGGGAAGCAGCGGGTTGCGGCAACGCAATGCGCAGCGCTGATCCGCGCGCGCTTCCGGGTAGGCTGCTAGAGGTCCACGGCGACGTGGATCGTAGAGGAATGATTGCCCGCATGGGGCCGGCGCAGTCTCTGCGGCGGTGTCGTGCGACAGAACCCGGCTTACAGGCCGGCTCCCCGATTGTTCATCGACCTGCCGGCGTCAGTCCGGCTCGCGCCGCCCGTGCTCGAGGGCGAGGGCGTAGGCGGCGCTGCGGCTCGCGCCGGTGAGCTGCGCGGCGAGTGCCGCGGCGCGTCCGGGCGGCAGCTCCTTCACCAGCAGGTCCACGGCGCGGCGCAGCAGCGCCTCATCGACGCCGCGGGCTTCTTCCGGGGTGCCCTGGACCACCACTGTCAGCTCCCCGCGGCGGAAGTTCTCCTCCTCGGTCGCGCGCTGCGCCAACTCGCCGAGCGTTCCGCGGTAGAGCGTCTCGTGGGCCTTGGTCAATTCCCGGGCCACCGCGGCCCGCCGCTCGGGGCCGAAAACGGCGGCGAGGTCCGCCAACATGTCCGCGATCCGGTGCGGTGCCTCGAAGAACACCAGCGTGCGCGGCTCGGCGGCGAGACGCTCGAGGGCCGTGCGTCGCTCCCGCTCGCGCGCCGGCAGGAAGCCTTCGAAGCAGAAGCGGCTCACCGGCAGTCCGGCGCAGGCGAGCGCCGTGGTGATCGCCGAGGGGCCGGGGATGGCCTCGACCGGGATGCCTGCGGCGGCGGCGGCCGACACCAGCTCGTAGCCCGGATCCGACAGCAGCGGCGTGCCGGCGTCGCTGACCAGCGCCAGCTGCTCACCGGCGGCGAGCCGCGCCAGCACCTGCGGCACACGCTGCGTCTCATTGTGCGAGTGCAGCGACAGCAGCGGGCGGGAGATGCCGAGCGCGCCGAGCAGCCCGAGGGTGTGGCGCGTGTCTTCGGCCACGATCGCATCGGCCTGCTCGAGCGCGGCGCGGGTGCGTGCGCTGAGATCGCTGAGGTTGCCGATCGGCGTCGCCACGACCTGCAACCGCCCCTGCACCTTGACCACTATAATCACTCCTGCGCGCCGGATCGGCGGGCATCATCTTGGCCCGAAAAGGACCGACAGTGAAAGGGTTCTCCATGCAGCGATCGATCCTGCTGGCCGCATTCGGCGCGGCCGCCGCACTGCTCGGCGGTTGCGCCACGACGCCTCCGACCGCCACCCCGCCGCAGCGCGCGGCGCGCGCCCCGGCCACGCATCGCGGCGGTCCGCGCCGTCCGGTGCAGTTCGCCCCGCCAGTGCGCGCACTGGCGAAGACGCGCATTGCGCTGCTGCTGCCGCAGACTGGACCGCTCGGCGCTGCGGCGCGCAGCGTGCGCGACGGATTTCTCAGTGCCTACTACCAGCTGCCCCCGCAGCAGCGGCCGCAGGTGCGTATCTACGACACGGCTGCCGGCACGCCGATGGCCACACTCATCGAGCGCGCCACACACGCCGGCGCCAACGTGATCGTCGGGCCGTTGCTGCGCGCGAACGTCGCGGCGGCGACGGCGGCCGGGGAGCCGCGCCCGCCGATCCTGGCGCTGAATTTCCTGCCGAGCGGCGTGCAGGCGCCGCCGCAGTTCTTCCAGTTCGCGCTCTCCCCGACTGCCGAGGCGCGCCTGGTGGCGCAGCGAGTGCTCGCCGACGGGCACCGTCTCGGCATCGCGATCGTGCCGGACAACACCTGGGGCACGCGCGTCCTGGCGGCCTTCTCGCACCGCTTCGCCGGCGGCGGCGGGCAGCTGCTCGCCACGACCCGCATCGATCTGGCCGCGAGCGATTACACCGGGCCGATCGAGCGCGTGCTGCTGATCCGCCAGAGCCGCGAGCGTCTGCAGCGCCTCGAGCAGCTGCTTGGCGTGCCGCTTGCTTTCGTGCCGCGGCGCCGTGCGGATCTGCAGTTCATCTTCGCGCCGGCGCCGGCGGCCACCGAGCGGATGCTCGAGCCGCAACTGCGCTTTTACTACGCCAACGGCGTGCCGACCTATTCGACCTCCGATGCGTTCGCGCCCAATCCGATCGCGAACCAGGACCTCGACGGCCTGCGCTTCCTCGACATGCCGTGGATGTTGGGCGACCCGCTCGCCAACGCGGTGCGTGCGGTGACCGCGCGTGCCTGGCCGGCGGGCGGGCCGGATCGAGGGCGCCTGTTCGCCTTCGGCTTCGATGCCTACCGCCTCGCGGTAGCGCTGTTCGTGCACGGCGTGCCGCCGAATGAACTGACGCTGAACGGACTGACCGGCCGGCTGCGGATCGATCGCGACGGCCGGGTGCACCGCACGCTCATCTGGGCGCGGCTGCAGGGCGGACAGATCAAGATCCTGCCGTCGAAGTGAGGATGCCCGGTGGGGCTGGGGTGGGCGCCGCGCGGCCCGGCCCCAGCGGCGGCACCGGTGGATCAAACACCGCCGGACGCGCGGTGTGAGGGGCGCGCCGCGCATCTAATCCACTGGATAAGCTTCTTATCACAACCTTCTGATTAGCAAGACTAATGACAAAAAATGGCGTGTTGGCGCGCGCCGGCGTTTCGACATAACTCAACGCGGATGTGACGTTTTCTCGCTAATTCAATTGACATAGCGCACCCGCGATTCCTATAGTGGTACGAAGTGGGACAGAGTGGGAGAGGATGGGTTAAGTCCTCGCTCGGAGTCCATGTTTCGCGGCGCCACAAAAATCACCCTGGACGACAAAGGCCGGATGGTCATGCCCACCCGTTATCGGGAGCAGATCACCGAACGCGCCCAGGGAAAACTGGTGGTCACCGTGGACCGGGACCGCTGCCTGTTGATTTATCCACTGCCCGAGTGGGATCTGATCGAGTCGAAGCTGATGAGCTTGCCGACTCTGCATGCGCAGGCGCGACGCCTGCAGCGGCTGATGGTCGGCCATGCGACCGATCTGGAGCTCGACGGGCATGGACGGATTCTGTTGCCGCCGGAGCTGCGCGAGTTCGCCGGCCTCGAGCGCATCGGGATGCTGATCGGCCAGGGCAACCGGTTCGAGTTGTGGAACGAGTCGCGCTGGGGCGAGCGGCTCGATGAGTGGCTGAAGACGGAAGAGGCCGCCACGGACCTGCCCTCGGAGCTCGACTCGCTGTCGCTGTGAGGCGCCGCGCGGGCGGTGCCGGCCGGCGGGACGGGGGCGAAGGGATGCGCACGGTGGTGTGGTGGCGAGGAGTCGGATCGGCGCGGCACGCGGCAGCGGCGCAGATCCTGGGGTCGGAACGGCCGGGGGCGCGGACCGCGGTGCGGGGCGGGCGCGTGGATTATTCGAGGTTCGAGAGCTGGGCACGGCCCATGAGTAGAGCACTGCGGGGGGTCGTTCGCGGCCGCTTTGAACGTGGTTGAGCACATTGCGGTGCTGGCCACCGAGGCGATCGCGGCGTTGGCTCCCGAGGCGGACGGCTACTATGTCGATGCGACGTTCGGGCGAGGCGGTCATACAGCACTCCTACTCCAGGCCCTGGGTCGAGAAGGCCGCGTGCTCGCGGTCGATCGGGACCCGGCGGCCATCGATGCGGGCCGCGCAGCCTTCGCCCGCGACAGCCGCCTCACATTGGTGCACGCATCGTTTGCCGAACTCGCGGCACTCGTGCCGGCCCATGCGCACGGCCGCCCATGCCGCGGCATCCTGTTCGATCTCGGGGTGTCTTCGCCGCAGCTCGATGAGGCGGCGCGCGGATTCAGCTTTCGCGCCGACGGCCCTCTCGATATGCGTATGGATCCGACGCGCGGGGAAGCGGTGTCCGCATGGCTCGCGCGCGCGAGCGTTGAAGAGATCCTGGAAGTGATCGCGACCCTCGGCGAAGAGCGGTTTGCGCGTCGGGTCGCGCAGGCGATCGTCGCGGCGCGCGCTCGCGAGCCGATCGAGCGCACCGCACAGCTGGCCGAGATCGTGGCGCGCGCGGTGCGCACGCGCGAGCCCGGCAAGCATCCTGCGACGCGCACGTTCCAGGCCCTGCGCATGTACATCAATGATGAGCTCGGCCAGATCGAGCGCGGCCTCGATGCTGCGCTCGACGTGCTCGCCCCGGGCGGGCGGCTGGCGGTGATCAGCTTCCACTCCCTGGAAGACCGCCGTGTCAAACGGTTCATCGAGCGGCACTCGCGCCCCGATCCGGCGCTCGCCGATCTGCCGGCGCTGCCGGTCGAGTTCGCGCCGCGGTTGCGGCGCATCGGGCGCAAGGTGCGGCCGCAGCCGGCGGAAATCGAACGCAACCCGCGGGCCCGCAGCGCGCTGCTGCGCGTCGCGCAGAAACTCGCATGACGGCACGGCGCACCACGTTCGCGTTCGTCTTCGCGGCGCTCTGGGTCGCGGTGCTCGCCTCCGGGGTGGGCGCCGTGTATTGCCGCTACCGCGCGCGCGCGCTGTTCATCCACCTCGAGCAGCTCAGCCGCCAGCGCGACAACCTGGACATCCAGTGGGGACAGCTGCAGCTCGAGGAGAGCGCCTGGTCGACGCACGCCCTGGTCGAGAGCGTGGCGCAGACCAAGCTGCACATGAAGATGCCCGCCCCTGAGGACATCGTGGTCGTGCGTCCATGAAGGCCCGCCGCACCCGCCCGCAGACCCCGCTCTACCGCTGGCGGGGCCTGTTCCTGCTCGGCGTGCTCGGCGTGCTCGGCACCGTGCTCGTGGCCCGCGCCGTGGACCTGCAGCTGGTCGAGTACACCTTTCTCTCCGGCCAGGGCAATGCGCGTTTCACGCGCATCGTGACCATCCCGGCCCATCGTGGGGTCATCACCGACCGCTACGGCGAGCCGCTCGCGGTGAGCACCCCGGTGGACTCGGTCTGGGTCAACCCGAAGCAGATCATGCAGAACCCGGCGCGCGTGACGCGCCTCGCGCAGGCGCTCGGATTGAACCCTGCGACCGTGCTGCACGACATCAGCGCCAATCTCAGCCTCGATTTTCTCTACGTCGCGCGCCAGCTGCCGCCGCCGCGCGCGCTTGCGATCAAGGCGCTCGGCATCCCCGGGGTCTATCTGGCGCGCGAATACCGCCGCTACTACCCCGCAGGCGAGGTCACCGGGCAGCTGATCGGGTTCACCAACATCAATGATCAGGGCCAGGACGGTCTGGAGCTCGAGTACAACTCCTGGCTGACCGGCATCGACGGCGAGAAGCGCGTCATCGAGGATCGCTACGGGCGCATCGTGCAGGACGTCGACAGCATCCGGCCGGCGCGCCCCGGGCACAACCTGGTGCTCTCGATCGACATGCGCATCCAGTACCTCGCCTACCGGGCCCTGAAGGCGCAGGTCGAGGCGCAGCGGGCGAGCTCCGGCAGCATGGTGGTGATCGACGTCGACACCGGCGAAGTGCTCGCTATGGTCAATCAGCCCGCCTTCAACCCCAATGACCGCTCGCAGCTGCTGCCGCAGCGCTATCGCAACCGGGCGATCACCGACACGCTCGAGCCGGGCTCCTCGATCAAGCCGTTGTTCATCGCCGCGGCGCTGATGAGTGGCCAGTACAACCGCCGCAGCATCATCAATACCTCCCCGGGGTACATCAAGGTCGACGGACACATCTTCCGCGACGAGACCGATCTCGGGCCGATCGGCATCTACACGGTGCTCGCCAAGAGCTCGAACGTCGGCATGGCGCATATCTCCCTGTCGCTGCCGCCCTCGCTCATCTGGCGGACCCTGCATCGCTTCGGCATCGGCCAGAACGTCGCCGGGGGCTACCCGGGGGAGTCCCCGGGCGTGCTGCTGCCGTACAAGGACTGGCACCCGATCCGCATCGTGACCATGTCGCACGGCTATGGATTGTCCGTCACGACGCTGCAGCTGGCGCATGCCTACGCCACGCTCGGGGCGCTCGGGGTCGAGCGGCCGATCTCGTTCCTGCGCGTCAACACTCCGCCGGCCGGCCGGCGCATCGTCCCGGCGAAGCTCTGCGGCGAACTGCTGCAACTGATGCGTGGCGTCGTGCGTCCGGGCGGCACCGCGCCCTCGGGCAACATCCCTGGCTACACCGTGGCGGGCAAGACCGGCACGTCCTGGGAGGCTGACGACGGCAGCTATCGGGAGCACCATTTCAATGCCGTGTTCGCGGGCGTCGCGCCCTCCACCGCACCGCGTCTGGCCGCGGTGGTGGTGCTGCGCGATCCGCGCGCCGGTCTGTATTACGGCGGTGACGTGTCCGCACCGGTGTTTGCCAAGGTCATCGGTCAGGCGCTGCGTCTGATGGGCGTGGCGCCCGACAAGCCGCTGCCGGCGGCCCAGACGCTGCAGGTGGCCTCGCTGCAATGAGCGCCGCACCCCATCGCAACACCCCGGGCCGCGAGCTCGCCGAACTGCTCGGCGGCTTCGCCGCGGCGCCTGCGGGCCTGCGCGTCACCGGCGTGACGCTCGACAGCCGCGCGGTCACGCCGGGGGCGCTGTTTCTCGCCTGCCGTGGCCGTACGCAGCACGGCCTCGCCTACGCCGCCGAGGCGCTCGCGCGCGGCGCGGCGGCCGTGCTCTACGAGCCGCCGGCCGAGGTGCCCGCCACGCTCGCGACGCAGACGTTCATTGCTGCCGTGCCGCAGCTCTCGGCGCGCGCCGGGCTCATCGCCGACCGCTTCTTCGGCGAGCCCTCGCGCGCGCTCGGCATCGGCGCGATCACCGGCACCAATGGCAAGACCACCTGCGCATGGCTGCTGGCGCAGGCGTTCGAACACGCTGGACGTGGCGCGGCCTACCTCGGCACCCTCGGTTACGGCCGGCCCGGCGCGCTGCGCCACTCGGCACACACGACTGCAGACGCCGTGACGGTGCATCGGCAGCTCGCCGAGGTGCGCGCGCTCGGCGCGCGCTGGGTCGGGATGGAGGTGTCCTCGCATGCCCTCGATCAGCAGCGCATCGCGGGGGTGCGCGTGCACACCGCGGCGTTCACCAATCTCACCCGCGATCACCTCGATTACCACGGCAGCCTGGAGGCCTACGGGCGCGCCAAGGCGCGTCTCTTCGAGCTCAACGCGCTGGTTCACCGGGTCATCAATCTGGACGATCCGTTCGGCGCCGAACTCGCCGCGCGCGGCGGTCCGGGTGAGCTGATCGCCACGGCGCGCAGCGCCTCGGTTCCCGCCGGCGCACGCTTCGTGCGTGCCGCGCAGGCCGATGCACAGAGCATCGGCCTGCGCATAGCGGTGGACTCGAGTTGGGGGAGTGCGCCGCTCGAGGTGCCGCTGATCGGGGATTTCAACGTCGACAACGTGCTGACGGTGCTCGCGGTGCTGCTCGGGGCCGAGGTTCCCTTCACCGAGGCGCTTGCGGCGCTGCAGCGCTGCGCGGCCGCACCGGGCCGGATGGAGGCCTTCGGCGGGTCCGCCGGCCGGCCGCTCGTCATCGTCGATTACGCCCATACGCCCGACGCGCTCGCCAAGGCACTCGCCAACGCGCGCCGGCACTGCCGCGGGCGGCTGCGGGTGGTGTTCGGCTGCGGCGGGGACCGCGACCGCGGCAAGCGACCGATCATGGGCCGCATTGCCGCGCAACTCGCCGACGACATCTTCCTCACCGATGACAATCCGCGCACCGAAGTGCCGCAGCACATCACCGCGCAGATCCTCGAGGGGATTGGGTCGCACCCGGTGCAGATCGAGCACGACCGCGCCGGCGCGATCCGCGCTGCGCTTCAGGCGAGCGGCGTCGAGGATGTGGTGCTGATCGCCGGCAAGGGTCACGAGACCACTCAGACGTACGGGACCGAGCAGCGCCCGTTCAGCGACCAGGCCGTGGTGCGCGCCGCGCTAGGGCTGACTCAGGAGGATGCATGACGCCCGAGCGCACCTTGAGTGAGTTTGCCCGTGCCTGCGGCGCGACGCTGCGCGGCGCGGACCGTCCGTTCGGTGAGGTCTCGATCGATACGCGCACGCTCAAGGCGGGCGATCTGTTCGTGGCGCTGCGCGGCCCGCGCTTCGACGGCACGGAGTTCGCCGCCGCGGCGCTCGAGCGCGGCGCCGCCGGCGCGGTGCTCGAGCGGGCGCAGCCGCTCGACCTGGCGCAGATCGTGGTCGACGATGCGCTGCTTGCGCTGCAGCGCGCCGGACAGGTGTGGCGCGAGACCTGCGCGATCCCGGTGGTCGGTGTGGCCGGCAGCAACGGCAAGACCACCACCAAGGAGATGACCGCCGCCATCCTCGGCTCAGCGGGACTGTGTCTCTCGACGCGCGGCAACCTGAACAATCACATCGGAGTGCCCCTGACGCTGCTGCGCCTGGAGCGCACGCACCGCGCCGCGGTGATCGAGATGGGTGCGAACCGGGCCGGTGAAGTGGCCGAACTGGTGCGCCTTGCCCGCCCGACCGTTGGACTCATCACCAACGCCGGCGCGGAGCATCTGGAGGGCTTCGGCAGTCTCGAGGGCGTGGCACACGCCGAGGGCGAGATGGTCGCGGGCCTCGCGCCCGCAGCCACCGCGGTGCTCAATGCCGACGATCCGTTCTTCGCCCTCTGGCGCGGCATGACCGCGGCCCGGGTCGTGACGTTCGGGTTTGCGGCCACGGCCGATTACCGGGCGACCGATCTCGACGCGACGCTGAGTGCAGCGGGGTTTCTCACCCGCTTCACGCTCGAATGTCCGCTCGGGCGCGCCCCGATCGAGCTGCACGTCGGTGGCCGGCACAACGTGGCGAACGCGCTGGCGGCCGCCGCGGCGGCCGCCAGCGCCGGTGCGTCGCTGGCGGACATCGCCGCGGGGCTCGCTGCCGTGCAACCCGTGCCCGGCCGGCTGCAGCTGAAGCAGACTCCGGGCGGCGCCTGGATCATCGATGACTCCTACAACGCCAACCCCAGCTCGGTCCGCTCCGGCATCGAGGTGCTCGCCTCGCTCGCCGGCCGGCACTGGCTGGTGCTCGGGGACATGGCCGAGCTCGGCGACTACGCGCAGAGCGCGCACCAGCAGATCGGCGAGTTCGCGCGCGCGCAGGGCATCGAGCGGCTCTATGCGACCGGACCGCTCGCAGCGCTCGCCGTGGAGCGCTTCGGTGCCGGGGCGCGCTGGTTCCCCGAGGGCGAGGGGCTCGCCGAGGCGCTGCGTGCGGCGCTCGGGGAGGCCGGCACCGAGGTGTCGGTGCTGGTGAAGGGTTCGCGGATCAACAGGCTCGAACGGGTGGTCGCGGCGTTGAGCGCCGATGCCCCGCCGGAGGCGCACTGAATGTTGTACTGGCTCGCCCTCCGGCTGGTTTCCTGGTACTCCGGATTCAACGTCTTCTCGTACCTGACGTTCCGGGCCATCCTGGCGATGGGCTCCTCGCTGGTGATCTCGCTGCTGGTCGGCCCGGGCATGATCAAGCGCCTCTCGCGCTACCAGATCGGCCAGGTGGTCCGGGACGACGGTCCGCAGAGCCACCTGCCCAAGGCGGGCACGCCGACCATGGGCGGTGCGCTCATTCTGGTCACGACCCTGGTGAGCACGCTGCTGTGGGCGCAGCTCGGCAGCCGGCAGATCTGGCTCGTGCTGGCGGTGACCTTCGCGTTCGGCCTGATCGGCTTCCTCGACGACTACCTGAAGTTGGTCGTGCGCAACGCGCGCGGACTGCCGGCCCGCTGGAAGTACCTCCTGCAGTCGATCTTCGGGCTGGCGATCGCCGCGATCCTCTATTACACGGCGAGCGTGCCGGCCGAGCGCACGCTGTATCTGCCGTTCATCAAATCGTTCGCCGAGCCGCTGCCCGCGGCGGTGTTCATCACGATCGCCTACCTCATGACCGTCGGCATGAGCAATGCGGTCAATCTCACCGATGGTTTGGACGGCCTCGCCATCATGCCGGCGGCACTCGTGTCCGCCGCGCTCGGCATCTTCGCGTATGCGAGCGGCAATGCCGTCTTCGCCCATTATCTCGAGATCCCGATGATCCCGGGCGCAGGCGAGCTGCTCATCTTCTGCTCGGCGCTCTCGGGGGCCGGCCTCGGGTTTCTCTGGTTCAACGCCTATCCGGCCCAGGTCTTCATGGGCGACGTCGGGGCGCTCGCGATTGGCGCTGCGCTCGGGGTGATCGCCGTCATGGTGCGCCAGGAGCTCGTGGCCCTGGTGATGGGCGGGGTGTTCGTGCTCGAGACCGCCTCGGTGATCCTGCAGGTCGCCTCCTTCAAGCTCACCGGGCGGCGCATCTTCCGCATGGCGCCGCTGCACCATCACTTCGAACTGAAGGGCTGGGCGGAGCCGAAGGTGATCGTGCGCTTCTGGATCATCTCGCTGATCCTCGTGCTGGCCGGACTGGCGACGCTGAAGTTGCGATGAACGAGAGCCGCCACAAACCTGCGACCGCCGTCATCGCCGGCCTGGGGCGAACCGGGCTGTCGTGCGCGCGCTATCTGCGGGCGCACGGGTGGCGTATTGCGGTGACCGACACGCGGGCCGCGCCGCCGGGCCTCGAGCAGCTGCGCGCGCTCGATCCGGGCATCGAGGTGCGCACTGGCGGACTCGACGCGGCCCTACTCGATGAGGCGGTCTGCGTGGTCGCCTCGCCGGGGCTCGCGCTCGAGCTGCCGTTTTTCACCGAAGCCCGCCGCCGCGGCCTCGAGGTCTTCGGTGACGTCGAACTGTTCGCGCGCGCCGCCGCGGCACCCGTCGCCGGCATCACGGGGACGAATGGCAAGAGCACGGTGACGACGCTGCTCGGGCGTATGGCCCGGCGTGCCGGCGTGCAGGTGCGCGTCGGCGGCAACCTCGGGGAGCCGGCGCTCGATCTGCTCGGGGCGGCCGAGCGGGCCGAACGGCCCACCGAGCTGTACGTGCTCGAGCTCTCGAGCTTCCAGCTCGACACGACGCAGTCGCTCGACCTGAAGGCCGCTGCCGTGCTGAACGTGACGGCGGATCACCTCGACCGCTACCCCTCGATCGAGGCCTATGCGCTCTCCAAGGCGCGTATCTTCGAGCGCTGCGACACCGCGGTGGTCAATCTCGACGATCCGCTCGTGACGCGCATGACGCGTGCCGGGCAGCGCACGCTCGGCTTCTCGGTGCGCGGTGCGGCCGAGGCGACCTACGGCATTCTCGAGCTCGGCGAGCGGTGGCTCGCGCATCGAGGCGAGCCGCTGCTGCCGCTTGCCTCGATGCATCTGCGCGGGCTGCACAACGCCGCCAACGCGCTCGCGGCGCTCGCGCTCGGCGAGGCGCTCGAGCTGCCGCCCGAGGCCATGGTGGAGGAACTGCGCGAGTTCCCGGGGCTCGCGCACCGCTCGCAGTGGGTCGCCGAGGTCGCCGGCGTCACCTACATCAACGATTCCAAGGGCACCAACGTGGGGGCTACGCTGGCGGCGGTGGGCGGACTCGACGGTCCGCTGGTGTTGATTGCCGGCGGCGAGGGCAAGAACCAGGACTTCACGCCGCTCGCCGCGGCACTGCGCGGCAAGACCCGCCATGGGGTGCTGATCGGGCGGGATGCGCCGCAGCTCGCGCGTGCGCTTCAGGGCGTGTGTCCGCTCGAGACCTGCGATTCGATGGATGCGGCGGTGCGTGCCGCGGCGCGCGCGGCGCATGCGGGCGATACGGTGCTGCTGTCCCCGGCCTGCGCCAGCCTCGACATGTTCCGCGATTACGCGCACCGCGGCGAGGCGTTCGCCGCGGCGGTGGAGGCCCTCGGCTCATGAGCAGCGTGGAACGCAACCCGATGTCCTTCGCGCGCTCGAGCGGACGCGGCCGGGTCATCTACCTCGACACCGTCACCCTCGCGCTGGTGCTCGCCATCCTGCTGTTCGGGCTGATCATGATGACCTCGGCGTCGATCTCGATCGCCGCGCAGTACACCGGCCAGCCGTTCTTCTTCCTCGAGCGCCAGCTGATCGCCGTGGCGATCGGGGTGGCCGGTGCGGTCTTCGTGTTCACCTTCAAGTGTGAGCGGCTCGAGCGGCTCTCGCCGTGGCTGATGATTGCCGCGATCGTGTTGCTGCTGGCGGTGCTGGTGCCGGGGCTCGGCCTGCGCGTCAACGGCGGGCGACGCTGGCTGCACCTCGCCGGGTTCAGTTTCCAGATCTCCGAGCTCGCCCGGGTCCTGGTGCTGGTGTACATCGCCAGCTACGCCGCGCGCCGTCAGGACGAGCTGCACGAGAGTTTCGCCGGCCTCCTCAAACCGCTCGCCCTGCTGGGGCTGATCGCGGCGCTGCTGCTCGGGGAGCCGGACTTCGGCGCCGCGACCGTGATGTTCGCGGCCGGCTTCGGCATGCTGTTCCTCGCCGGGGCGCGCCTGCGCTACGTGGTGATGCTCACGCTCGTCGCGGTGCTCGCCTTCGGGGTGCTCGCGGTCACCTCGGCGTATCGGCTGCGGCGCATCACCGGATTCATCAACCCCTGGGCCTCGCCCTACGGCAGCGGCTTTCAGCTGACGCAGTCGCTGATCGCGATCGGTCGCGGCAAGTGGTTCGGCGTCGGGCTCGGCAACAGCGTGCAGAAGCTGTTCTACCTGCCCGAGGCGCATACGGACTTCCTGTTCGCCGTGCTCGCCGAGGAGCTCGGCCTCGCCGGGGTGCTGCTGACGATCGGCCTGTTCGTCGGACTCGTCTGGCGGGCCTTCCACATCGCCTCGCTGGCCGCGCGCGCCGGCCTGACGTTCCAGCGGCTGCTCGCGGCGGGATTCGGGCTCTGGCTCGGCATGCAGACCTTCATCAACATCGGGGTGAACATGGGGGTCCTGCCGACCAAGGGACTGACCCTGCCGATGATGAGCTACGGCCGCTCCAGCATGATCATGACGCTGGTGTGGGTGGGGCTGCTGCTGCGCATCTATCACGAGACGCTGATCGAGAGCCGCGGAGCGGCCCGGCGACGCGCCGAGGAGCCGGCGTGAAGGGTCCCATCCTCATCATGGCGGGCGGCACCGGCGGGCACGTGTTCCCGGCACTCGCGCTCGCGCGCGCGCTGCGCGCCGGCTCGGTCGAGGTCGTGTGGCTCGGCACGCGTCGCGGTATCGAGGCGCGTCTGGTGCCGGCAGAGGGGATCGACATCGAGTGGCTGTCCGTGGGCGGGCTGCGCGGCAAGGGTTGGAAGACTCGCCTCGCGGCGCCTTGGCGGCTCGCCGTGGCGCTCTGGCAGGCCCTCGGCGTGATGCGCCGCCGCCGCCCGCGCGTGGTAGTGGGCCTCGGCGGGTTCGTCACCGGCCCGGGCGGCATCGCTGCGTGGCTGACACACCGGCCGCTGCTGATCCACGAACAGAACGCCGTGGCGGGTTTCACCAACCGGGCGCTCGCACCGCTCGCGCGCGAGGTGTTCGAGGCCTTCCCCGGCAGCTTCGGACCGAACGTACGGGCACGGACCATCGGCAACCCGGTGCGTCAGGAGATCGCCGCGCTTGCCCCGCCGCGCGAGCGGCTCGCCGGTCGCGGCCCGGCGGTGCGGGTCCTGGTCATCGGCGGCAGCCAGGGCGCGGTACGGTTGAATACCGTCGTGCCGCAGGCGCTCGCGCGGGCCGCGGCGAGCCGCGCCATCGAGGTGCGGCATCAGGCCGGTGAACGCTGGATCGAGGCGTGCCGGGACAGTTATGCCGCGGCCGGCGTCGTGGCCGACGTTCAGCCGTTCATCGCCGACATGGCCGAGGCCTATGCCTGGGCGGATCTGGTGATCTGCCGGTCCGGGGCGCTCACGGTCTCGGAACTCGCCGCGGCCGGCCTCGCCGCGGTGTTGGTGCCGTTCCCGGCGGCCGTCGACGATCACCAGACGCGCAACGCCGAGCTGCTGGTGCGCCAGGGCGCGGCGGTGCTGCTGCCGGAGCGCGAACTGACGGCCGAGCGGCTCGCCGTGCAGCTCGAGCGGCTCTGCGCCGAGCGCGAGCAACTCATCGACATGGCCGAGCGCGCCCGCGCACTCGCCCGTCCCGAGGCCACCGAGGCGCTCAGCGCGAGCTGTCTGAGATTTCTCGGGAGGGCCGCATGAGCGGACCGGCAGCGACGGCACGCGAGCGCGGCATGGACCGCATGCGGCGCATCGACACAATCCACTTCGTCGGCATCGGCGGCAGCGGCATGAGCGGCATCGCCGAGGTGCTGCTGAATCTCGGCTACCGGGTGCAGGGCTCGGATCTGCGCGGCGGCGCGGTGACCGAGCGGCTGACCGCGCTCGGGGCGCACATCACCTTAGGCCACGCGGCGGCCAACATCGCCGGCGCCGACGTGCTGGTGGTCTCGGGCGCCGTGCCGCGCGAGAACCCTGAAGTGGCCGCGGCGCTCGCTGAGCGCATTCCGGTGGTCTCGCGCGCCGAGATGCTCGGGGAGCTGATGCGCTTCCGCTACGCGATCGCGGTCGCCGGGACGCACGGCAAAACCACCACGACGAGTCTGATCGCCAGCATCCTCGCCGAGGGCGGGGAGGATCCGACCTTCGTCATCGGCGGGCGTCTGAAGAGCGCCGGCAGTCACGCGCGGCTCGGCTCGGGCCGCTACCTGGTGGCCGAGGCGGACGAGAGCGACGCATCGTTCATGCATCTGCAGCCGGTGCTCGCGGTCGTGACCAACATCGACAACGATCACCTCGCCACCCATGGCGGGGATTTCTCGCGCCTGGCGCAGAGTTTCGTCGACTTCCTGCACAACCTGCCGTTCTACGGGCTGGCGGTGCTGTGCCTGGATTGCGAGCACGTGCGCGCCATTCTGCCGCGCGTCGGCCGGCACGTGCTGACCTATGGGCTGAGCCCGGATGCAGACGTCCGCGGCAGCGAGCTGCGCCGCCAGGGACTGAGCACCCGCTTCACCGTGACGCGACCGACGGGCGCGGCACTCGAGGTCATCGTCAACCTGCCCGGCACGCACAACGTCCTCAATGCGCTCGCCGCCATCGCCGTCGCCACCGACCTCGGTATCGAAGATGCGGCGATCAGCCGGGCGCTTGCGCAGTTCCAGGGCATCGATCGGCGGCTGCAGCATATTGCCGACATCCGCACCGCCGTCGGCACCGTCACGGTCGTCGACGATTACGGCCATCACCCCACGGAGGTCGCCGCGACGCTCGAGGCGCTGCGCCAGGGGTACCCGGGTCGGCGGATCGTGCTCGCGTTCCAGCCGCACCGCTACAGTCGCACGCATGACCTGATCGATGATTTCGGTCGGGTGCTCGCCGGCGTCGACGTGCTGCTCATCACCGAGGTCTACGCCGCCGGCGAAGCGCCGATCGCGGGGGCCGACGGGCGGGCGATCTGCCGCGCAGTGCGCAGCCGCGGCCAGGTCGAGCCGCTGTTCGTCGCGCGGGTCGAGGAGCTCGCCGAGTCGCTGCGCGATGTGATCCGCGACGGCGATCTGATCGTGACCATGGGGGCGGGCAACATCAGCGCGGTGGCACACGGACTGCCGGCGCAACTCGCTGCGCCGCCGCAGGCGGGATCGCCATGACCGTCGCGCTCGCTCCGCAGTTTCGCGCCCGCGTGCGCTTCGAGGAGCCGATGAGCCGGCATACCTCCTGGCACGTCGGCGGCCCGGCGCAGATGTTCTTCACCCCGGAGAACCGTACCGAACTCGCCGCCTTTCTGCGCGCGCTGCCGCCGGACGTGCCGGTGTACTGGGTCGGACTTGGCAGCAACCTGCTGGTGCGCGACGGTGGGCTGCGCGGCGTCGTGGTGTGTACCCACGGAACGTTCGATCGACTCGAGCGCATCAGCGAGACCTCGGTGTACTGCGAGGCTGGCGTCGCCTGCGCGCGCATCGCGCGCCAGTGCGTGCGCTGGGGACTCGGACCGGCGGAGTTCTTCGCCGGCATTCCCGGCACCCTCGGCGGGGCGCTCGCCATGAATGCCGGAGCGTTCGGCGGAGAGACCTGGCGGCACGTGCTCGAAGTCGAGACCATCGACCGCCAGGGGCGCGAACACCGGCGCGAGGCGGCCGAGTACCGCGTGAGCTACCGGCACGTCGAGCCGCCGGCCGAGGGCGAGTGGTTCCTGGCCGCGCGGCTGCGCTTCGAGAAGCGAGCCGCCGAGGGCGATGGCGAGGTGCGCGAGCTGCTCGAGCGGCGCCGTGCCACGCAGCCGATCGGCGCGTGGAGCTGCGGCTCGGTGTTCGTCAACCCGCCGGGCGATCACGCCGCTCGACTGATCGAGGCGAGCGGCCTGAAGGGCTGCGCCTCAGGCGGTGCGTCGGTGTCGACCAAGCACGCCAATTTCATCGTCAACGACGGCAATGCCACCGCGAGTGACATCGAGTCGCTGATCCAGACGGTCCGCGATACGGTCGCGCGCGAGCACGGTGTGACGCTGCACACCGAAGTGCGCATCGTCGGGGAGGCGCGCTGATGCGGCTCACGCACGATCCGGCCTGGCTGCATCACGCGAGCGTCGCTGCGCAGTTCGGGCGCGTCGCGGTGCTCGCTGGCGGGGACTCCAGCGAGCGGCAGATTTCCCTGCTCTCCGGGGCGGCGGTGCTCGAGGCGCTGAAGCGCCGCGGCGTCACCGCCGAGGCCTTCGATCCGCGCGAACGTGCGCTGACGGAGCTCGCCGCGGGGCGCTTCGATCGGGTCTGGATCGCGCTGCACGGTCCGGGCGGCGAGGACGGTACGCTGCAGGGCGCGCTCGAGTATCTGGGGGTGCCCTACACCGGTAGCGGCGTGCTCGGCTCGGCGATCGCGATGGACAAGCTGCGCACCAAGCGGCTCGCGCACGCCATCGGCGTGCCGACCCCGGCGGCGCTCGAGTTGAACAGCCCGCAGGATTTCGAGCTCGCCCTGGAGCAGCTCGGCCTGCCGCTCATCGTCAAGCCGGGGGGGCAGGGCTCGAGCGTCGGGATGAGCAAGGTGGAGCGTGCCGAGGACTTGCCGGGCGCCTATGCCGCAGCCCGTGCGCTCGAGGCGAGCGTGTTCGCCGAGGCGTGGATCACCGGAGGGGAGTACACCGTTGCGCTGCTGCAGGGCGCGGCGCTGCCCTCGATCCGCATCGACACGCCGCGGGCCTTCTACGACTACGAGGCCAAATACGAACGCGACGATACGCGCTACCGCTGTCCGTCGGGACTCTCCGAGCCCGCCGAACGGCACCTCGCGAACCTGGCACTCGCGGCGTTCGCGGCCGTCGGCGGCGAAGGCTGGGGACGCGCGGACTTCATGATGGACGCCGCCGGTCGTGCGCAGCTGCTCGAGATCAACACCGTGCCCGGCATGACCGGACACTCGCTGGTGCCGATGGCGGCCAAGGCCGCCGGCATCGATTTCGATGAACTCGTCTGGCGGGTGCTCGAGACGAGCTTCGTGCGAGCGCCGCGCGGCGGGGCGGGTTGAGCATGTTCAATCGCAAACGCCGTGACTCCCGCCGCACGAGCGAGAAGGGTGCGCCCCCGCGACGGATGATCCGCCGCGTGCTTGCCACCGCTGCCGTGTGCGTGCTGGTGCTGATTGCGCTCTGGGGGCTGAACCGCCCGATCCGCGCAGTGACCGTGAGCGGCGAGTTTCATCATGTCGCGCCGCTCGCGGTCGAACAGGCCGTGGCCGCCGCTGCCGGCGGCTCCGGCATCCTCACCGTGAATCTCGCCGCGGTGCGCGCCTCGGTCGATGCGCTGCCGTGGGTGGCGCACGCGAGCGTGCGCCGCCTCTGGCCGCACACGCTCGCGGTGCGCGTGCACGAGCAGCGGGCGTTTGCGCGCTGGGACGGGGACGGACTGGTGAATCGGGCGGGCGATCTGTTCCTCGTCGATGCCGCCACCGTGCCGGCCGGTCTGCCGAGCCTCTCCGGTCCGGACGGAACGCAGGCCGAGGTCACGCGCCGCTACCTGCGCATGAGCGGGGAGCTTGCGCCAGAGGGCTTCGCGATTGCCTCGCTCGGCCTGAGCGCGCGCGGCACCTGGGCGTTCACGCTCGCCAACGGCATCGCCGTGCGGCTCGGCCGCTCGCAGTTCGAGGCGCGGTTTGAAAAATTCGTCAATGTGGCGCTGCTGATCGTCAAACGGCGCGCCGGGGACATCTCCTACATCGATATGCGTTACATGAACGGTTTTGCAATTGGTTGGCGCGCGAACGCGCCGCAGGACAACACTTCGGCGCCGCGCGCCGGAGGAGGCCGCGATGCGTAAGCGATCCGACCGGGACCTCATCGTCGGTCTCGATATCGGCACCTCCAAGGTGCTCGCCCTCGTCGGGGAAGTCGGCGCCGACGGCGCCGTCGAGGTGCTCGGGATCGGCACCCAGCCGTCCCGCGGCCTGAAGAAGGGCGTGGTGGTCAACATCGAGTCGACCGTGCAGTCGATCCAGCGCGCGGTCGAGGAGGCCGAGCTCATGGCCGGCTGCGAGATCCACTCGGTGTTCGCCGGCATCGCCGGCAGCCACGTGCGCAGTCTGAACTCGCACGGCGTGGTCGCGATCCGCGACCGCGAGGTGACCCCGGGAGACGTCGAGCACGTGATCGACGCGGCGCGGGCGCTCGCCATCCCCGCCGACCAGAAGATCCTGCACGTGCTGCCGCAGGAGTTTGTGGTCGACGGCCAGGAGGGCATCCGCGACCCGATCGGCATGTCGGGCGTGCGCCTCGAGGCCAAGGTGCACATCGTTACCGGCGCCGACAGCGCCGCGCAGAACATCGAGAAGTGCATCAAGCGCTGTGGGCTCGAGGTCGAAGACGTGGTGCTCGAGCAGCTCGCCTCGAGCTTCGCGGTGCTCACCGACGATGAGAAGGAGCTCGGGGTGTGCATGGTCGACATCGGCGGCGGCACCACCGACCTCGCGGTGTTCGCCCAGGGCGCGATCCGGCACACCGCCGTGATCCCGATCGCCGGCGATCAGGTCACCAACGACATCGCCGTATCGATGCGGACCCCGACGCAGCACGCCGAGGACATCAAGATCCGCTACGCCTGCGCGCTCTCGCAGCTGGCCAATCCCGACGAGAGCATCGAGGTGCCGAGCGTCGGGGATCGGCCGGCGCGGCGGCTCGCCCGCCAGACGCTCGCGGAGATCGTCGAGCCGCGCTACGAGGAGCTGTTCGGTCTGGTGCGCGATGAGCTGCGCCGGAGCGGCTTCGAGGAAATCATCGTCGCGGGCGTGGTGCTCACCGGCGGCAGCGCCCGCATGGAAGGGGCGATCGAGCTCGCCGAGGAAGTGTTCCACGTGCCGGTGCGCCTCGGTCTGCCGCAGCAGGTGCAGGGGCTCACCGACGTGGTGCGCAATCCGGTGTTCGCCACCGGCGTCGGCCTGTTGCTCTATGCCCGCGACAACATTTTGCCCGTGCGACGCGGCCGTTCCATCGGCAGCAACGCCAAGACCACGATCGATCGCATGCGAGCGTGGTTCCAGGGAAATTTCTGAACATGACGGATTTCATTTCACTCAGCCATCATCGAGGAGCGCCCAATGTTTGAAATAATGGATGCCTACACCCAAAGCGCCGTGATCAAGGTCATCGGCGTCGGCGGTGGGGGCGGTAACGCCGTCGCCCACATGATCAACAGCGGAATCGAAGGCGTGGAGTTCATGTGCGTCAACACCGACTCACAGGCGTTGAAGCATGCCAAGGTGAAGACCGCGCTGCAGATCGGCAGCAACATCACCAAGGGACTCGGTGCCGGAGCGGACCCTGAGGTCGGCCGGCAGGCCGCCATGGAGGATCGTGACCGCATCGTCGAGCTCATCAAGGGCTGCGACATGCTGTTCATTACGGCCGGCATGGGCGGGGGCACCGGGACCGGCGGGGCGCCAGTGGTGGCCCAGGTCGCCAAGGAGCTCGGCATCCTCACCGTCGCGGTCGTCACCCGGCCGTTCGAGATGGAAGGCGGCAAGCGCTCGCACGTCGCCGATCACGGCATCGCCGAGCTCGGCAAGTACTGTGACTCGCTGATCACCATTCCGAACCAGAAGCTGCTCACGGTGCTCGGCGCGCAGACCACGCTCCTCGATGCGTTCAAGGCGGCCAACCAGGTGCTGCAGGGCGCGGTGCAGGGCATTGCCGAACTGATCACCCGTCCGGGCCTGATCAACGTCGACTTCGCCGACGTGCGTACGGTGATGTCCGAGACCGGCATGGCCATGATGGGCACCGGCACGGCGAGCGGCGAGGGTCGCGCGCGTTCGGCGGCCGAGGCGGCCGTGTCCTCGCCTCTGCTCGAGGACATCAATCTCGCCGGTGCGCACGGCATCCTCGTCAACGTCACCGCCGGCATGGATCTGTCGATCGGGGAATTCCAGGAGGTTGGTCAGATCGTCAAGGAGTTCGCCTCCGAGGATGCGACCGTGGTGGTCGGCACCGTGATCGACCCGGAGCTCTCGAACCTGGTGCGCGTCACCGTGGTTGCGACCGGGCTCGGGCGCCCGGTGGCCGCGACCGGGGCTCGGCCGGTGATCGGCGCGGTGCGCGAAGCGGCCGCTCCGCGCGAGACGCGGGCGGAGCCCCCGATGCGCGTGGTGCGCCGCGGTGCGCCCTCGAGCAGCGACTACGCCAAGCTCGATCGGCCGACTGTGCAGCGTCAGCGCGCCGTGGGTGACGGACTGCGCCAGGACATCCCCTCGGATGACCTGCTCGACATCCCGGCGTTCCTGCGCCGCCAGGCCGACTGAGCCGGTGCTGCTCCATCCCCCGGTGCTGATGGCCGCCGGGGGATGGAGCCGTGGCACCGCGTGGCGCGATGCGCGCGGCATCGTGGAGTAAATGGGGCGGTTATGGTAGCGTAGCCGACCACTACCCACCCGGGGGTCGGCCCGAATTCGGGGTGCACCGTGTCCCCCCACAGCACAGAAAAATCACTCATGGTTGGACAACGGACCCTGAAGAACTCGATCCGCGCCACTGGCGTGGGTCTGCACACCGGGAAGAAGGTGCTGATGACCTTGCGGCCCGGGCCGGCAGACTCCGGGATCGTCTTCCGCCGCACCGACCTGCCGGTTCCCGCCGAAGTGCGCGCTCACGCCGAGAACGTCGGCGACACCATGCTCGGCACGACGCTGTGCAAGGGAGCGGCGCGCGTCTCGACCGTCGAGCACCTGCTGTCGGCCTTTGCCGGCCTCGGCATCGACAACGCGGTGGTGGAGCTCTCGGCGCCCGAAGTGCCGATCATGGACGGCAGCGCCGGTCCCTTCGTGTTCCTGCTGCAGTCGGCCGGCATCGAGGAGTTGAGTGAGCCGAAGCGCTTCATCCGCATCACCAAGCGGCTGCGCGTCGAGGACGGGGACAAGTGGGCGGAGTTCACCCCGTTCGACGGCTTCAAAGTCAACTTCGAAATCGAATTCAACCATCCGCTGTTCAAGCGGCGCGCGCAGCGCGCCTCGATGGACTTCTCGACCACCTCGTTCCTGAAGGAAGTGAGCCGCGCACGCACGTTCGGCTTCCTGCGCG
>JAJZSQ010000034.1:24849-25512 GCA_021849615.1 Pseudomonadota bacterium | reverse complement strand
ACCCGCAGTGAACTGTGTCGCGCCGCGCCTCGCCCCAGTGTGACGTGCCGCGCCCGACGGGCGGCCGGCCGGGAATATTGTGAAAACTTCCCGGCATAAGTCCGCGCCGGCGCGGACATTGAGCATTGCGTGGCGCTGCGGGACAATGCCAGCCCCTTTTCCCCGGATGTCGTGCGGCGGTGGCTGCGCGGGCGGGTGCGATCGGGCCGAGCGCCGCCTGAAAGGAGCCGATGAGCACACCCCGAGAGCTTGCGAACGCTGCGCAGTGTGCCGGACTGCGAACGGTGCCGTCCGGCGTGACGGCTCACGGTGCGGCGGCGTGCGGCCCGGCCGCTCAGCGGGGATCGCGCCGGTGCGCCGGTCCGAGAGACTGTATAAAATATCAGAGCCGCCCCGAATCCCCGGCCGCCGAGAGGGCGGGGCGCACCGAGCGAAGCGCGTGCGTCAGCGCGCGGGCCGGCATCCGCCCCTCTCGGCACGTTCTCCCGCAGACGAGCGCGAAGCGACCCGAGAACCTGCGCGGCGCGGAACCTGCCCGCACGGCTCGTCAGGGTGCGACAGCGCATCAGGGCGGGACGACGACGCGAAGCGGGGCGTCTGTGCAGTCCGGCGGCCTGCTCGAGCCGCCGAACGAGGCGTGTCGGCGGCTGGCGGTCGGGGCCG
>JAJZSQ010000034.1:0-24839 GCA_021849615.1 Pseudomonadota bacterium | reverse complement strand
TGATTTTGGTGCCTCAGACTTAAGTCCGGAGCGCCGCGCACACAGTGAATTCACCGCCGAGCGCACCGAGCGCGAGGTCGGCGAGCGGCTTGAAACGGCAATTTGATCTTACGTGAAGGGGTTACGGCTCATGGCAATCAAGGTGGGAATCAACGGCTACGGCCGCATCGGACGCAACGTGCTGCGCGCCCTGTTCGAGGGCAAGCGTGCCAGCGAACTGCAGATCGTCGCAATCAACGACCTCGGCGACGCCAAGACCAATGCGCACCTGACGCAGTACGACACGGTGCACGGCCGCTTTCCGGGCGAAGTGAAGGTCGATGGCGATTCGCTGTCGGTCAACGGTCAGCGCATCCGCGTGCTCGCCGAGCGCGACCCGGCCAAGCTTCCCTGGGGGACACTCGGGGTGGATTTCGTGCTCGAGTGCACCGGACTGTTCACGAGCAAGGCGAAGGCCTCGGCGCACCTCACCGGCGGGGCAAAAAAGGTCCTGATTTCCGCTCCGGGCGGCGAGGATGTCGATGCGACCGTGGTTTACGGCGTCAATCACGGCGTGCTTTCGAGCAAGCATACGGTGGTCTCGAATGCCTCGTGCACCACCAACTGCCTGGCGCCCGTCGCCAAGGTGCTCCACGACACGGTCGGGATCGCCGCGGGGCTCATGACCACCGTGCACTCTTACACCAACGATCAGGTCCTCACCGACGTCTACCACAAGGATCTGCGCCGCGCTCGCTCGGCGACCCAGTCGCAGATCCCGACCAAGACCGGGGCCGCGGCGGCCGTGGGTCTGGTGCTGCCGGAGCTCAAAGGGCTGCTCGACGGCTTCTCGGTGCGTGTTCCCACCATCAACGTCTCGATGGTCGACCTGACCTTCATGGCCAAGCGGGCGACCACCGTAGAGGAAGTCAACGAAGTGGTGCGCGCGGCGGCCGCTTCCTCTGCGTGGCAGGGGGTGCTCGGCTACAACACCGCGCCGCTGGTGTCGTGCGATTTCAACCACGATCCGCACTCCTCGGTGTTCGATGCGACCCTGACCAAGGTCAGCGGTGGCACACTGGTGAAGGTGTGCGCCTGGTATGACAACGAGTGGGGCTTCTCCAACCGTATGATCGACGTCGCGCTCGCCTGGTCCAAGGCGTCATGAACGTTCTGCGCATGACGGATGCGGACCTGCATGGCAAGCGGGTTCTGATCCGCGAAGACCTCAATTGCCCCATCAAGGACGGCGTGGTGGCGAGCGATGCGCGCATCCGCGCAGCGTTGCCGACCATACGCTATGCGCTCGATCAGCATGCCCAGGTGTTCGTCGTATCGCATCTCGGGCGGCCGAAGGAAGGGGAGTTCGACGAGTCGCTGTCGCTGAAGCCAGTGGCAGCGCGCCTCGCGGAGCTGCTCGGCACACCGGTGCCACTGAAGCGCGATTGGCTCGAGGGCCTCGAGTGTCCGGCGGGTACCGTCGTGCTGTGCGAGAACGCGCGCTTCAATAAGGGCGAGAAGAAGGATGACGAGGCGCTCGCACGGCGTATGGCGGCGCTGTGCGACGTGTTCGTGATGGATGCCTTTGGTACCGCTCACCGGGCCGAGGCGAGCACGCACGGAGTGGCGCGTTTCGCCAAGGTGGCCTGCGCCGGGCCTCTGCTGGTCGGGGAGCTCGATGCGCTCGAGCGGGCGCTGGAGAAGCCGGCCCGGCCGCTGGTAGCCATCGTCGCCGGCTCGAAGGTCTCGACCAAGCTCACCGTGCTCGAGTCGCTGCTCGAGAAGGTCGACAAGCTGATCGTCGGCGGCGGCATCGCCAACACCTTCCTCGCCGCCACCGGTGTGCAGGTCGGCAAATCGCTGTGCGAGTCGGAGCTGATCGACGTGGCGCGGCGGCTGATGGAGCGGGCGCGCGAGCGCGGCACGGAAATCCCGCTGCCGACCGACGTGGTGGTCGCCAAGGAGTTCGCCGCCACCGCGCATGCCGACGTGCGCTCGATTCACGAGGTGCGCGCCGAGGAGATGATCCTCGACATCGGCCCGGATACCGCCGATCGGTTGGGCGCGCTGCTGCAGGATGCGGGCACCATTCTCTGGAACGGGCCGGTCGGGGTGTTCGAGTTCGACCAGTTCGGCGAGGGCACCCGTGCGATCGCCGAGGCGATTGCACGCAGCAAGGCGTTCTCCCTCGCCGGCGGCGGCGACACGCTGGCCGCAATCGAGAAGTACCGCGTCGAGGACGGGATTTCCTACATCTCGACCGGCGGCGGAGCATTCCTGGAATTTGTCGAAGGTAAGAAGCTGCCAGCAGTGGCAGTCCTGGAGGAGCGCGCGCGCGGCTGAACCTATGCTCAGAAGAACCAAAATCGTGGCGACCGTCGGTCCGGCCACAGACGATGTACAGATCCTCACCGACATGATGCGCGCCGGCCTCGATGTGGCGCGCCTGAACGCCTCGCACGGCACGGTGGATGACCGGCGCCGGCGCCTCGCGATGGTGCGTGAAGCGGCGAACCGCGCCAATCGGTGCGTCGGCGTGCTGCTCGACCTCGCCGGACCGAAGATCCGCATCGAGAGCTTCGTCGAGGGCAAGGTGATGCTCGTCGAGGGCAAGCCGTTCGTGCTCGACACGGCCCTCGATCCGAAGGCCGGAACCCTCGAGAGCGTCGGGGTGGCCTACAAGAACCTGATCCACGACGTGAAGGGCGGCGATACGCTGCTGTTGAACGACGGGCAGATCGTTCTCGACGTGGACCGGGTGGCCGGTACGCGCATCCACACTCAGGTGCGCGTCGGCGGGGAACTCTCCAACCGCAAGGGGCTCAACCGTCAGGGCGGCGGGATCTCCGCGCCGGCACTCTCGGACAAGGACAAGGAGGATATCCGGGTCGCCGTGGAGGAGAGCGTCGATTACATCGCGGTGTCCTTCGCGCGTGACGCGGATGACATCGAGCAGGCGCGCACGCTGGCCCGCCGCGCCGGACGCGATACGCGCATCGTCGCGAAGGTCGAGCGTCAGGAAGCGATCAGCAATCTCGATGCCATCATCAAGGCGTCCGACGTCGTCATGGTGGCCCGCGGCGACCTCGGCGTGGAGATGGGCTACGCGGAGCTCACCGGGCTGCAGAAGACCATCATCCACAAGACGCGGGCGCAGAATCGTGTGGTGATCACGGCGACGCAGATGATGGAGTCGATGATCCAGAGCCCGATTCCGACCCGCGCCGAGGCCAGCGATGTCGCCAACGCGGTCCTCGACGGCACCGATGCGGTGATGCTGTCGGCGGAAACGGCCGCGGGCCGCTACCCGGTGCGTGCCGTGGAGGCGATGGCGCAGATCATCGAAGGCGCGGAGAAGTACCAGGTTTCGCTCGGCAACGAGCGGCACCGTACCGAGGGACAGTTCGGCGACAGCGAGGAGGCGATTGCCATGGCGGTGATGTACGCCGCCAATCACATGAAGGTGCGCGCCATCGTCGCACTCACCGAGTCCGGTTCGACTCCGCTGTGGATGTCGCGCATCCGCTCGGACATCCCGATCTACGCCTTCACCCGTCACGAGTCGACCCGGCGGCGCGTCACCATGTTCCGCGGCGTGTACCCGGTCATCTTCGACGTGACCCGGGCGAAGTCGACCGGTGAGCTGTACGACACGCTGTTCACGCGGCTGCTGGAGCTGAAGCTGGTCGAGCGCAAGGATCTGGTGATTCTCACCAAGGGCGAACAGTCGGGCGTGCAGGGCGGCACCAACTCGCTGCAGATCCTCGAGGTGGCCTGAAGGCGTGGCGCCGCCGATGGGGTTCGATGCCGACGCGCCGGCCGCGCTTGCAGGCGGGGCGCGTCGGCGACCCGTCGTGGCACTGGTTCTCACGGGCGGTGGGGCGCGTTCGGCCTACCAGATCGGCGTGCTGCGCGCGCTGGCGCAGATGCTGCCGCGCTCGCGTAACCCGTTTCAGATCATCATCGGCACTTCAGCCGGCGCGGTGGCCGCGAGCGTACTCGCGGCGCAGGCGCACGTCTGGCGCCAGGGTGTGGCGGGACTGGAGCGCGTCTGGGCGAACTTCCGCACCGAACAGGTGTTCTACGTCGACGGACCGCACATGGTTCGCTCCGGACTGCACTGGATTCTCTCGCTGCTCTCGAGCGGACTGGTGCTCTCGCCGCCGAAATCCGTGCTCGACACCAGCCCGCTGCGCGAGCTGCTCGGGCGCGAGGTCGACATCAGCGGCATCCGCCGCAGCATCAAGCGCGGTCACCTGCGGGCGTGCGCGCTGTGCGCCACCAGTTACGCCACGGGTGAGTCGGTTGCCTTCTTCGATGCGGCGCCGCAGGTGGGTGAGTGGTCGCGCGTGCAGCACGTCGGGCGGCGCGGCGAGTTGACGCTCGATCACATCATGGCGAGCGTGGCGATCCCGCTGCTGTTCGCCCCGATGAAGCTCGGCAGCGAATTCTTCGGCGACGGCTCGATGCGCCAACTCAATCCACTCAGTCCGCCGATCCATCTCGGTGCGGACCGTCTGCTCATCATCGGGGTGAGTTCCGAGCAGGGCTCGGGCACCGACTCGAGCCGGCCGGCGACCATGCCGACCCCCGGGGAGGTGTTCGGCTTCATGCTCGATACGCTGTTCACCGATCAGCTCTACGGAGATCTCGAGCACATCGAGCGCATCAACCAGCTGGTGCGCGCCGCACCACAGACGCGCGCAGTGCGTCCCATCGAAACCTTCATGATGGCTCCGAGCGTCGATCCGAGCGACATCGCGGCGCGGCACGTCGCCGACATGCCGCGCGGGCTGCGGGCGCTGCTGCGCGTGCTCGGGGGGCGGCCGGAGGTCTCCGGTCATCAGCTGACGAGCTACCTGACGTTCGAGGCGCCGTACACGCGTGCCCTGATCGAATTGGGGTACGAGGATGCGATGCAGCTGCGCGAGCAGCTGACCGCCTTCGTGAGCGGGGAGCCGGCCGCCGCCGCCGTGGCCGCGCAGTCGGGCTGAGTCTCAGCGGCTCTCCGCTCCCGCCGCCTCGCTGCGCAACCCGGTGTGCCGGGCCCGCACGCGTGAATGCGTCTCGGCGAAGCGCTGGGTGAGACGCTCGACGATGTAGACGGAGCGATGTTGACCGCCGGTACAGCCGACCGCCACGGTGAGATAGCCACGGTTGCTCGCCTGGTACTCCGGGATGCGCGCGCTGATGAAGGTGGCGATGTCGTCCACCAGGCGCGCCACGTCGGAGTGGCGTTCGAGGAAGCTGATCACTTGCGCATCGCGGCCCGTGAGCGCGCGCAGCGTCGGCTCCCAGTAAGGATTCGGCAGCGAGCGGGCATCGAACACGAAGTCCGCATCGCCGGGAATCCCGTGCTTGAAACCGAACGACTCGAACGTGACCGACAGCCGGCCGCCGCGCGGCTCGCCGAGCCGTTCGGCGATCAGGTCGCGCAGCTTGTGCATGCTCATGTGCGAAGTGTCGATCACCAGATCCGCCGCCTGGGCGATCGGGTCCATCAGCCGCCGCTCCAGCGCGATGGCGGTGCTCAGGTCACGGCTGCCGCGGCCCATCGGATGCGTGCGGCGCGTCTCGGCGAAGCGCCGCAGCAGCACCTCGTCGGCGGCCGTGAGGAATATGACCTCACAGTCGATGCCACTGCGGCGCAGCTCGTCGATCAGCTGCGGCACGATGGCGATTTCTGCGGCACTGTTGCGCGCATCGACGCCGACCGCGGCCCGTCCGTAGGTCTGCTCGGGACTGCGCACCGCGTGCGCAATGAACGGCTTGAGCAGGGCGGCCGGTATGTTGTCGATGCAGTAGTAGTCCAGGTCCTCGAGCATGTGCAACGCCACGCTCTTGCCCGAACCCGACAGCCCGCTCAAGACGATGATGCGCACGAGGTGTGCCGTCCTCGTCGCTCAGGCGCGCAACATGCGCACCTCGAGCGCATGGTGATCGGTGAGCTTCTCTTTGTGCTTCTTGATGCACCGGTCGAGCTTGTCGGCGAGCAAGTCGATCGCCGCGTACATGTTCTGCTCGGTGGAGTCGGCATGGATGGAGTTGCCGCTCACGTGCAGGGTCGCCTCGGCTTTCTGGCGTAACTTCTCCACGCTGAGTACGCAATGGATGTCGATGACTTGCTCAAAGTGCCGTTCGATGCGCTCGAGTTTCTTCTCCACGTAGCCTCGCAGGGCGGGGGTGATCTCGATGTGGTGACCGGTGACATTGAGCTGCATAGTCATCTCCTATCGCGTGAAAAGCGGAATGACGATCATCCGTTGTTCAGACCGGCGCTGATCCGGAGCGCTTGCGCTCGCCGGAGGAGGGGATGTTCATCGCTTCGCGGTACTTCGCCACGGTGCGGCGCGCCACCGGGATGCCCTCGGCGGAGAGCAGCTCGGCGATGCGCCCGTCGCTCAGCGGCGCGAGCGGTTCCTCGTCCTTGACCAGCTTCCTGATCTTGGCGCGGATGGCGGTCGAGGAGGTCCCCGAGCCGTCCGCACCTTCTATCTGACTGGAGAAGAAGTAGCGAAGTTCGAAAACTCCGCGCGGAGTGTGCATGTACTTGCCGGAGGTGACGCGCGAGATGGTCGATTCGTGCATCCCGACCGCCTCGGCGATGTCCTTGAGGATCATCGGGCGCATGTGCTCTTCGCCCTGCTCGAGGAAGGACACCTGTCGTTCCACGATGGAGCGGGCGACCTTGATCAGCGTCTCGTGGCGGATCTCCAGGCTCTTCAGCAGCCACCGGGCCTCCTGCAACTGCGCTCGCAGGCTCGCATGGCTCGCGTTGCGGCCGAGCAGGTTGGCGTAGCCCTGGTTGAGGCGCACTCGCGGCAGGGTTGCGCCGTTGATCTCGACGATCCAGCCGTGATCGCCGCGACGCACGAAGACGTCGGGCACGACGTATTGCGGCGCGCTCGTGCTGATGGTCGCGCCCGGCCGCGGATGGCAGGCCCGCACCAGCGCAAGCGCTTCGGCGAGGTCCTCGTCACTGGTGTGCAGTTCGCGCTTCAGCGCCGCCAGATCGCGTCCGGCCAGCCGCTCCAGGTGATGGCGCGCAATCGCGACGGCTGTCGCCATCCCCGGGGTGGACTGATCGAGTTGGCGCAGCTGCAGCTCGATGCACTCCCCGATGCTGCGGGCACACACTCCGGGCGGATCGAGCGCTTGGACCCGGCCGAGCACCGCTTCGACGTCCTCGCAGCTGCACTGCACGTCGGGCTTGAGGGTCTCGGCGATGTCCTGGAGCGATTCGATGAGGTAGCCGTCATCGTTGACCGCATCGACGATGGCGCGCGCGATGGCCAGGTCCTGCGGGGCGAGGCGGGCCAGTTCGATCTGCCAGAGCAGGTATTCCTGCAGGGACTGGCCGGCGGCATCGGCGATGTCCTGCTGGCGGTCGTCATCCTCGCCGTTCCAGGCGGACTCCCCCGATCCGGTCCCCGTGCTGCCCCAGTCCTCATCGAGGACCTCGACCCTTTCCTCCGGTCCGTCCGCACTCGCCTCGGTCTCTCGGGGCGCCTCACTGGTCGCAGTCGGGTCGCTCGCTTCGGCGGCGCCGGGCAGTTCGCTCTCGCCCTCGCCCTCGTCCACGGGCTCGAGCATGACATTGGTTTCGAGCAGTTCGCGGATGTGCGCCTGAAGCTCGAGCGCGGGCAGCTGCAGAAGCCGGATCGCCTGCTGCAGCTGCGGGGTCATGGTCAGTTGCTGACCCAGCTTGAGCTGCAGTGAGGGTTTTAACATGGCGGCATGGAAGGCGGTCGCGGCTGTCCTGGGGTGGCGGATGAGGCGGATGGATGCGGCGGTATGCGGTGCGCCGGAGGACTCCTCACAAGCGGAACGACTCGCCCAAGTACACCTCACGGACCTGGGGATTGGCAAGGATTTCTTCGGCGTTTCCGGCAGCGATCACAGTTCCCTGATTGACGATGTACGCGCGCGAGCACACCCCGAGCGTTTCCCGTACGTTGTGGTCGGTGATCAGCACCCCGATGCCGCGCTCGGTGAGCTCGCGGATGATGCGCTGGATGTCGAGCACCGAAAGCGGATCGACGCCGGCGAACGGTTCATCGAGCAGCATGAAGCGCGGTTCGGCCGCCAGTGCACGCGCGATCTCCACGCGCCGACGCTCCCCGCCGGAGAGCGACAGTCCGAGGCTGCGGCGCACATGCCCGATGCGCAGCTCATCGAGCAGCTCCTCCAGACGCTGCTCGCGGGCGGCGCGGTCGAGATCGGTGCGCGTCTCGAGGATCGCGAGCACGTTGCTCTCGACCGACAGGCGGCGGAACACCGAGGCCTCCTGAGGCAGATAGCCGAGGCCGAGCTGCGCGCGCCGGTGCACCGGCAGGCGGGTGATGTCGCGCTCGCCGAGCTGGATGCTGCCGGCATCGCAGCGGACGAGTCCGACGATCATGTAGAACGCGGTGGTCTTGCCGGCGCCGTTCGGGCCGAGCAGTCCGACCACCTCGCCGCTGGCGACCTCAAGGTCGAGCCCGCGCAGCACCGTGCGCGAGCCGTAGCGTTTCTCAAGACCCGTGGCGCGAAGCGACATCAGGAGGACCGTCCGGCGGGCGGGGTCGTTCCCGAAGGGCCGGGCGGCGGCGCGCCGTGCGAGGACTTCTGCGGTGCAATGGTGATGTGCACGCGCTCGCCGGAGCCGCTCGAGGTGGCCTGGATCCGCTCCTGGTTGATGTTGTAGAGAATCGACGGCCCGCTAAACTCGTCGCGGCCGACGGCGACCCACGCCTGCTGGCTCAGCCGCACCGTGCCCGCGGTGACGTTGTAGATGATCTGATTGGCGTGCCCCTGCGTGATCCTGCCCTGGGCGCTTTGCTGCCTGAACTGCGCCGGAGCGCCCGTCACGGTCACGCGCGCGATGCGGCTGCTGTCGATCTGGACGACCGCCTGGTCCGAGGTCAGGCTCCCGTGGGGTGGTGCATGCACCTGGACGTTGCCCTGGAGCGTCCACTCCCCGTTCGGACGGCCCAGGCCGCTCGCGTGGGCCCGGTCCGCCACCACGGTGATCTTGCCCTGCTGGATCGTGATCTTCTGGAACGCGCCGGTGTGTGATTTGTAGTCGATCTCGGAGGATGCGGCGTCGAACGTGTACGCGCCGTGCGCGTTGAACAGCGCTTTGGCGTGCGGGGGCGTTGCCGGGGCCGTCCGGGGCGCCGAGGCGGCCAGAACGGAGCCGGCCAGGCCGCAGAGCGCGCCGCCGAGCAGCCAGGATTTAGTGCGAGAGCGTGACGATGGCATGGACCTTCGATTCTAACTGCAGTCGGTGGGCCTTCAAGTTCACCGCGAGCCCGGTGGCGTCGAGCGTCTGTCCGGCCCACAACAGGGTCACGGGGTCGTCGCTGCGCACCTCATCGGCGCGGCTGTCGAAGGTCAGCGTCTGGGTACGGATCCGGATCGGCGCCCGCGACCCGTTCAGGGCCGCAAGCACCTGCACGTCGCCGGAGAGCTGCACCCGCTCCGTGCCGTGCAGGATCGCGCCGCGCTCGGCGGTCGCCGACCAGTGATTGCCGCTCGGATCCTGGAACGTGAGCGCGACTTGCGTCAGCTGGACCCGGTCTCGGCGCGGCAATTGGCGGATCGTGGCGGCATTGATCGTGTACAGCGGCAGACCGTTCTTGCCGGTCTCGATCAGCTGCGCATCGCGGGCCGAGTAGCCCTCGCCGGTGTCGGTGCGCTGCACCGTCGCGACTTGCGGCGCACGGTTCTGCCGGGCCAGCAGCAGCGATCCGATGATCACGGCGGCCACCGTAAGCAGTGCGAAGATACGGTACATCACCCCGGGGGGCCTCCCCGGCGCGCGGCGAGCAGCTGGTCACACACCTCGCGCACCGCCCCGAGGCCGCCCGGCAGGCGGGTGACCGTGTCGGCGGCCGATCGCGCCGCCTCGTGCGCGTCGGCCACCGCGAAGGACAGGCCGACGAGGCGCATCAGCGCAACATCCGGCGTGTCGTCCCCGATGCAGGCGCACTCGGCCGGCTCGACGCGCAGCCGCGCGCACAGCCGGGCGAGGGCTGCTGCCTTGTCGTCGACGCCCTGCAGCACGTGGCGGATTCCGAGCTCCCGGCAGCGCTGGCGCGTCATGACCGAGCGTCGCCCCGAGATCACCGCGAGGGTCACGCCCGCCGCGGCCAGCTGCTTCAGTCCCGCGCCGTCGCGCACGTGGAACACCTTCAGCGCCTCACCGCGCGGGCCGTAGTAGAGCCGTCCGTCGGTGAGGACACCGTCGACGTCGAGAATCAATACGCGCACGCGGGCGGGATCGGCGCTCATGAGCGGTTCGACGTGCGGCTCATACGACGCCGGCGCGGAACAGGTCGTGCACGTTGAGCGCGCCGACCAGCCGGCCTTGTGCGTCGGCGACCGGCAGTGCGGTGATGCGGTGCAGTTCCATCTGATGGACCGCCTCGGCCGCGAGCTCGCGCGGGCCGATCGTCTTGCACGGCGAGGTCATCACCTCGCGCATCGTCGCGCGGTGCACGTCGATCTGCCGATCGAGTGCGCGGCGCAGGTCCCCGTCGGTGAACACTCCGCAGATGCGGTGCTCGGCATCGGTGACGACGGTCATGCCGAGCCCCTTGCGCGACATCTCGAGCAACCCTTGGCCGAGCGGCGCCTCGGGGCGCACCTCGGGCAGCGCCTCGCCGGTGCGCATCAGCTGCTCGACCCGCAGCAGCAGCTGGCGGCCGAGTGTGCCGCCGGGGTGTGAGCGGGCGAAATCCTGCTTGGTGAAGCCACGGGCATCCAACACCGCCACCGCGAGCGCATCGCCCATGGCGAGCGCCGCGGTCGTGCTGGCGGTCGGCGCGAGGTTCAGCGGGCACGCCTCTTCCGGCACGCTCACGTCCAGCACCACGGCGGCGGCGCGGCCCAGGGTGGAGTCGGGCTTGCCGACCATGGCGATCAGCGGCACCCCCAGGCGCGCCAGGTGCGGCAGCAGCAGCAGAACTTCCGGGGTTTCCCCCGAGTTCGACAGCGCCAGCACCACGTCGGTGCGGGTGATCACGCCCAGGTCGCCGTGGCTGGCTTCGGCCGGATGCAGAAAGAAGGCCGGGCTGCCGGTGCTGGCGAAGGTCGCGGCGACCTTGCGCGCCACGTGGCCGGATTTGCCGATCCCGGTGACCACTACCCGGCCCTGGCAGTTCAGGCACAGGCGGCAGGCGGCCGCGAAGCGGCCATCGAGCCGGGCCAGGAGCGCCTGAACGGCGCGCGCCTCGATCGAGAGCGCGCGCTGCGCTGCGGCCAGCAGGCTCTGGTCGGCGGGGTCGGCGGAATCGGCAGCGGCATTCATGGGCCGGAATTGTACCAAGTCCGCCTACCCCCTCCGGCCCGTTCCGCGCCGGCGCGCGGCGGGGGGTTTGGGGCAGCGCAGGGCCGCCCCGTCGATTAATATGGGCGCATGAACGCAGAGGAAGTCGCGCGGCTGATCCGCGCCGGCCTGCCCGGAGCCGATGTCCGGGTGCAATCGGAAGACCAGACGCACTTCGCGGCCCGCATCGTGGCCGAGCAATTCAGCGGCCTGCGCAGCGTGGCCCGTCATCAACTCGTCTACCGCACCCTCGGGGAGCGGATGGGCGGGCAGATCCATGCGCTGTCGATCGAAGCGCTGACCCCGGCCGAAGCCGGAGGCTGAGATGGACAAACTGCAGATCCAGGGCGGGGTCCCGCTCGAGGGCGAGGTGCGCATCTCCGGGGCCAAGAACGCGACGCTGCCGATTCTGGCCGGCGCGCTGCTCGCGGACGGTCCGGTGGTCGTCGGCAACGTGCCGCATCTGAAGGACGTGACCACGACGGTGGAGCTCCTCGGCGGCATGGGCGCGACCGTCACGATCGATGAGCGCATGCGCATCGAGGTCGATCCGACCACCGTGCGCGATTACTCCGCGCCGTACGAACTCGTCAAGACGATGCGCGCCTCGATCCTGGTGCTCGGGCCGCTAGTGGCCCGCTACGGACGCGCCGACGTGTCGCTGCCGGGCGGCTGCGCCATCGGCGCCCGGCCGGTCAACATCCACGTCGCCGGCCTGCAGGCTCTCGGCGCCGACATCACCATCGAGGGCGGCTATATCCGGGCGCGTGCCAGCCGGTTGCGCGGGGCGCGACTGGTGCTCGACACCGTAACGGTGACCGGCACGGAAAACCTGATGATGGCCGCGACGCTCGCCGCAGGCGAGACCGTCATCGAGAACGCCGCGCGCGAACCCGAGGTGGTCGATCTGGCGAATTTCCTGATCAGCATGGGGGCGAAGATCCGCGGTGCCGGCACCGACAAGATCGTCGTCGAGGGCGTCGAGCGCCTGAGCGGCACGAGCTACGAAGTGCTCCCCGATCGCATCGAGAGCGGCACCTACCTGGTGGCCGGTGCGATCACCGGCGGGCACGTGCGCATCAAGAACGCCCGTCCGGACCATCTGGATGCCGTTCTGGTGAAGCTGCAGGAGGCCGGCGCGCAGGTCGACGTCGGGGAGAATTGGGTCGAGGTCGACATGCGCGGCCGCCGGCCGCGCGCTATCGACGTACGCACTGCGCCGTACCCGGCCTTTCCGACCGACATGCAGGCGCAATTCGCCGCACTGAATACCGTCGCGGACGGTGTCGGGACCATCATTGAGACGATTTTCGAGAACCGGTTCATGCACATGCTCGAGATGCGCCGGCTGGGCGCGGAGATCCGTCTGGAAGGCAACACGGCGATCATCCACGGGGTCTCGCGTCTGAAGGCGGCGCCGGTGATGGCAACCGACCTGCGCGCCTCGGCGAGTCTGGTGCTCGCCGGGCTGATTGCCGACGGCCGTACCGAAATCGAGCGCATCTATCACATCGACCGCGGCTACGAGGCCATCGAAGAGAAACTGTCACAGCTGGGTGCGCAGATCAAACGAGTGCCGAACTGACGCTCCGGGCGCTGCGCAGCCGTTCGCGGAGCATTGATCGGGGGGAATATGCGGATAGGCATGATTGGGCTCGGCCGGATGGGCGCCTACATGGTGCGCCGGCTGATTGAAGATGGGCACGAGTGCGTGGCCTACGACAAGTCCGTGCAGGCGGTGCAGGCCGCGGCGGCCGTGGGCGCGATCGGGGTGAGTTCGGCGGCGGACCTGATCGCGCAGCTGCCGGCGCCGCGTGCAGTGTGGATCATGGTGCCGGCGGCGGCGGTCGACGCGGTGATCGCACAGCTGCGTCCGTTGCTCACCTCGGGCGATACGCTGGTCGATGGCGGCAATTCGCATTATTCGGATGACATCCGCCGCGCCGATGAGCTGCGCGAGAGCGGCATTCACTATCTGGACGTTGGGACGAGCGGCGGGGTGCTCGGCCTCGAGCAGGGCTACTGTCTGATGGTCGGGGGGGAGAAGCGCACCTTCGAGCAGCTCGAGCCGATCTTCGCGACCCTCTCTCCGGGCGGACGCATTCCGCCGGCTGCCGGACGTGCGCGCACCGCAGCGGACACCGCGCCGATGGGCTACGTCTATTGCGGGCCGAGCGGCGCCGGTCACTTCGTCAAGATGGTGCACAACGGCATCGAGTACGGCGTCATGGCGGCCTACGCCGAGGGTCTGAGCGTGCTGCACAACGCCGATGCCGGCCTGCGCGCGGCGCAGTCGACGGATGCCGAGACCGCGCCGCTCGAGCATCCACGGCGTTTCCAATACCGGTTCGACATCGCCGCCATTACCGAGGTCTGGCGCCACGGCAGCATCATCTCCTCGCGCTTGCTCGACCTCACCGCGCGCGCCGTGGCCTCCGATCCGACCCTGTCGAACTTCAGCGGACGGGTGTCGGATTCGGGCGAGGGCCGCTGGACGGTGCAGGCCGCAATCGACATGGGCGTGCCGGCGAACGTGCTGAGCGCGGCCCTCTATGCCCGCTTCGCCTCGCGCGGCACGGGCGAGTTCGCCGACAAGGTGCTCTCGGCGATGCGCTTAGGCTTCGGCGGTCACGAGGAGCGTAAGGGCTGAGGCGAGCCGCGGCCGGCGCCGGCGGAATGCTCCGCCGGCGCGCCGCTGTGCCTTAGTGCGCCGCCGCCGCCGCGGTGATGTTGCCGATCATCGGCAGCACGCCGCGGCCGCCGACCACCTGCGGCAGATGGCCGTTCCACTTGCTGACCGCCTCCTGCTGGATCAGTTGCGGGGTGAGCGTGCTCTGCAGCAGCTTCTGCGCCTGTGACTGCGCAGTTGCTTCGACGATCCTCTGCTGGGCAACGACTTTCGCCTTCTGCAGTTCGTATTCGGCCTGCAACGCCCGTTGTTGCGCCACCTGCTTCTCCTCGATGGCCGCGGCGAACTGACGACTGAAATGGAAGTCGGTGATGTTCACCGCATCGACCACCACCCGAAACGGCGAGAGCGCCGTGCGGATCTGACTTTCGATCTGATTGCGCACCTGGTCGCGCTCGACGATCAGATCCTGGGCGTTGAAATGCGCGGTGACCGCCTTGACGGCGTTGCTGATCGCCGGGCGGATCACCTTGCGGATCAGCTGCGGCTCGCTGCCGATGTGCTGGTAGACCCACTCGGCATCCCCGGGCAGGATGTGCCAGTTGGTCGCGACGGTCGTCGAGACGTTCTGCAGATCGAGGCTCGCGGCGGTCTCGGTGTCCTGCGAATTCTGCACCTGCACGTTCATGCGCGCGACGCTCTGCATGAACGGGATTTTCACGTGCAGGCCCGGATCGAGCACGCCGGGCTGGACCGCCCCGAAGGTCATCAGCACGCCGCGCTCGCCGGGGCCGATCTGTGCGAACGCGCCGCCGGCGAGGATCAGCGCCACCAGCACGGCGATGCCGATGCTGACCAGCCGACCGTTCGGCGGGGGCAGGTGGGGTCGTTGGGCACTCATCGGTGAGTCTCCGTGTTCATTGCAGCACCGAGAGAATCTGCTCGCGCCGACTCCACAAGGCCTGGATGTCTTGCGCACCGAGCAGCTGAGTCAGCGGCGCTGCCGCGTTCGCGCCATCGGTGAGCGCCAGTACGCCATCGCGCAGGTTCACTACGGCCAGCACCAGATCGCCGTCGGCGGCGACCAGCTGCTCGAGGGTGGTCCGTTCGTTGCGATGCCGTTGGTGGATGCGGTCCATCTCGGGCACCGCGGCGTTGCGGATCGCAGTCTCGAGCGTCTCGAGCTTGCGCACGGCGCGTTCGAGCGCCTGGGCGGCGCTCACCGCGGTGGCATCGGGGAATGGATGTTCCCGGGTCGGCGGCGGCAGATGTTCTCGCCGGAATTGCGACTCCAGCGTCGCGGCGTGCGCACGGCACTGGCCGAGCAGCTCGCTCAGTTTGCCGCGGATCAACAGGTCATCGGCGCGCAGCTGGTTCTCGCGGCGGTAGAAGTTGTACCCCCAGCCGTAGAACAGGTTGGCGAGGACCTGCTTGACGGGGCCGGCCGAATCGATCGGGTTGGCGGTGCTTTTCAGTTCCATGTTCGAGGCTCCGCGGTCCAGCCGGCGCCAGAGCGGCCGGCTGGACCGGTCTGGATCAGAGGGCGGACTTCGGGCCCGGGCCGGTCGGCTGCAGGGCGTTGCCGACGGGGAAGGTGCCCATGGTGGCCCCGCCGATGAAGAACGGCTGGCCGACGGCGGCGTTCGGTGCCGAGACGAGGCCCTTCTCGGCCATCTTCAGCGCCACGTAGTAGCGCACCGCATCGAGCTCCGAGAGGCCGAACGCGCGCAGCGAGATCAGCTCGCGCATGCGCTCGTCTTTCGGCAGGATCAGCACTTTGGCGTCGTTCAGCGTGATGCCGTACACACCGAGGAAGTCCGCCAGGTGCTGCTTGACGAGCTCGACGATCTCGTGGATGTGCTCGTTGATCTTCTCCATCGGCGTGACCTGCACGACCTGGTTGATCGCCTGCTCGACCACGGGGCCTGCGTAGCTCGCCACCTCGTCGGTGGAGATGAAGTGCTTGGCGAACGGCATGTGCGTCACGAGCTTCAACGCGCCGTCCTTGGTGTCGACGTGCACGTAGTACTCGACCTGGTATTGCATCTCGGCCATTTCGGACGAGGTTGCCAGGCCCGCGCTGCGCACCAGCAACTTGGCGCGATTGACGTAGAGGACCTCGTACTGCCAGGGCGACTGGCCGCCGAAGAACCCGGTGACGAAGCTGCCGAGCAGCGGTTTGTCGGGCGTCTGGATGGGGAACTGGCCGGTGTCGTACACCCCGAGCACCGCGCCACGCGACTTGAGCACCGCGAAGTGGTTGGCCTCCACGGTGAGCAGGCTCCCGGATACCAGGTTCTGGTCCGGGTAATGGAATGCCAGCACGTTCGGTCCCATCACGTCCGTGCCGTCGGGATTGAGCGTCGAGACTACCTGTCGGGTCAAAGCCATCGTCCGTCTCCTGTGTCAGATATGGTGTTGGTTGAAAGTTCGCCGCAGAGCGTCGCGGCACAGCACGCGGCCTTCTTGTGTGTGGGGTGTGTCCGCTCGCGCCAGTGGGTCCCCTCATCAGCGCCGCGCCGATTGTAATCCAATCGGGTCGCACTGCGAGGGTCACAGGCGGGTAACGTCGCGGCGGTAATCTGCAGGATGGGTATTGCATCGCAGTGTGTGTATTGGTATATTAATACACATGGATGCATCGTTGCTGATGATTCAGCCGAGTGCGCCCGAGCCGATCTACCGACAGATCCTCGAGCAGCTGCGCCGGTTGATTGCCGCGGGCCAGCTGGCCGAGGGCGAGCGGCTGCCCTCGGTGCGCGAGGTGGCTGTGGCGCATGCCGTCAATCCCATGACGGTCTCGCGGGCCTACGGCCTGGCGGAGGCCGAGGGGCTGCTCGAGCGGTTGCGCGGCAAGGGGATGGTGGTGGCCGCACAGAGTGCGCGTGCCCGCTCGCAGGCCGAACGACTCGCGCTTCTCGAGCCACCGTTGCAGGCGCTGACGCGCCAAGTCAAGGAATTGGAATTGCCCGCCGAGCTGGTGCTGCGGCGGTTGGGAAAGCTGTTGGGGGAGTAAGTCATGGCAGAGTCGAGCGCGGCGTATCCGCCGATCATGGTGCGCGGTCTACGGCACAGCTACGAGGCACATCCTGCACTGCGCGGGGTCGATCTGCAGGTCCGTCAAGGCACTGTGCTCGGCTTGATCGGGCGCAACGGTGCGGGCAAATCGACCTTGATCCGAGCGCTTCTCGGGTTGCTGATGCCGGAGGCCGGCAGCGCGTGGGTGCTCGGCGAGCCGGCGCTGCAGCTCACCGATCGGGTCAAGGAGCGTCTCGCCTACGTGCCGCAGCAACCGGAGGCCTTCCCCTGGCTCACCGCCGAGCAGATGCTGCGCTTCGTCGGCCAATTCTTTCCGCGGTGGGACGCGTCGTTCGCCAAGGACACGCTCTCGCGCTGGTCGATTCCCTCGACCCGGCCACTGGTGAAACTATCCCCAGGAGAGCGCCAGCGCGTGGAGCTCATCCGCGCCCTCGCGAGCCGCCCGGAGGTGTTGGTGCTCGATGAGCCGGCTGCCGCGCTCGATCCAGTCGCCCGTCGGGACCTGTTGCGCGAGGTGGCATTGCGGGCCGGAGAGGATGGTTGCACGGTCATTTTCTCGAGTCACATCGTTTCGGACCTTGAGCGCGTGGCATCACAGGTCGCCCTGATGCACGAAGGGCAACTGCGTTTGCACTGCGAACTCGATGCCGCCAAGGAGCGCTATGCGCGGCTTTGGTTGCCTGCGCAATTCACGGCAGTTGCGCCGGCCGCGGCACTCAGTCGTCGGGCGCAAGCCGATGGTAGCCTCACTTTGGTCGTCGAGCGAGATGCGGGCGGGCGCTGGCCCGAGGTCGTCCAGATGGCCGGGGCGCGCCTTGATGCTCTGGGGTTGGAGGATTTGTTCGTGGAGATTGCCGCGTGAACCTCACACTCCTGCTGGCGATGCCATGGGCGGGCCTGCGCACGTCGTTGCGCCGGGTATGGGTATTGTTTTCGCTCGCCTGTTTGGGTGGGGCCCTTGCCCTGTTCCTCGAGAGGCCCGGCTTCATGCATCAGGCCTGGTCAGTCGCGACGATGCTCCTGGCCTTCTGGTTGGCGATGATGGGGCTGCTGTTGTCTTCGCTGCTGCTGCCGGCGCTCGAGGCGCGACAACTCAGCCTGCCGCGGCTCCAGCGCGCCGCGGCGCTCAGCTTGCTCCTGAATGTAGTGCTGGTGCTTGTGGCGGTGGCGCCTATGGTGTGGCTGAGCGGTCATCCGCGCGTCGCCGGCCAGGTGCTCCTCCTCGGTCTTGCCGCTGGCTTCGCGTATGCGTTGCTGCCGGCGCTGTGGATTCTGCCGCTGTTGCTGTTGCTGATGCTGCCGTTCTGGCACTCCGTCGGTCACCTGTGGCATTGGCGAATGATCGGCCCGAACGACCCTCGGTTCATTTGGGTTACCACCGCGGTCATCGTCCTCGCCGGTCTGGGCTGCGCGTGGTGTTGGCGTCGCCTGTTGCGCTACGGCGTGCAACCGATCGGCTGGCGGATGCGCCCGACGATCCTGAATTTCCATCTGAGCGCCCGGCGAATGACGGGCGATCCGCAAGTCCTTCTCGCCTGTCAGACGCCATCCTGGCTTCTGCCCCAGGTGCGGATGGACGCTGCCGGTCCAGGTCACTTCCCGCGGACGCTGCGAATCGCGCTGGGCGGGGTCTTTCTTCCGGTCACCGTGCGCAGTGCCGCTCGGCAGCTGCTGCTGCCGGGATTGCTGGTATTGATCACGTTCGTTCCGCTGTTGGCGTCAAAGGGTGCAGAGCATGATGCGAACCTGCGCGCGACGGTGCTGAGCTTCGCGGGCATGGGGATCGGTCTGTTGATCTTGGCGTTGATGCTGACTCGATCGGCGCAGCTGTTCTACCGATGGCGTCGTCCGGATGGGGCGCTGGCGCTACTGTCGTTGCTGCCGGGGTTGGGAACCGGTGCTGCGCAGACTACGCGTCTGCTCGAGACGCTATTTGGATGGATGTGTGCGTGGACTGCGCCGCTGATCGGTATTTCGGTTCTGGCCGTGATGGTCGCCACCCACAGCCTGGATCTGGCCGTCTTGCAGCTGATCGTTCTGGGTCTCGTGCCCGCTGCGGAGGTGGCGGCGGTGTACAGCACGCTCGGGCGCCGGCCACTGCCCTCTTGGGCCCTGGCCGTGCTGGCCGTGCTGGGGATGGGGCTGTTTATCGCCGGTGACGATCTGCTGGCCTTTGGAGGGCGAGCCGTGCTGTCGGGCTCCCTGGCGACGTTTCTGCTCGTTGGCTGCGGGCTCGGCTATGCCATGTCGGTCCTGCTGGCCGTACGCGGCCGCAGCGCGTTGCGACACCAGCCGCATCCCTATCTCGCTTTGGAATGACCGATGCGACAGCTCGCGGCAGTAGAGTCGCACCCGGTGCGGGTATCATAGGTATTGGCGGTGCGCACCGGACTCATTGCACCAATGCCCGATGGATTTTCCGGCGCCGGGGGCGGAGCCGGTCGCAGCGGTTGAACACAGAAGAGGTGGATCGCATGAAGATTGGATCGAAGATACGCTGGGTGTGGCTCGCGGCGGTGCTCGCCGCCGGACCGGCATTGGCGGCCGGGCACGTGCCGGTGACCCGAGCCACGCTTGGCAACGGGTTGCGAGTCGTGATCGTGCGTGACCCTCTGGCACCGGTCGTATCGGTGCAGACCAATTACCTGGTCGGCTCCGACGAGGCACCGCGGGGTTTCCCGGGCATGGCGCATGCGACCGAGCACATGATGTTTCGCGGCAGCCCCGGGCTCAGCGCCAATCAGCTCGCCGCCGTGACGGCCAACATGGGCGGGGCGTTCGACGCCGAGACCACCAACAGCGTCACCAAGTACTTTTTCGTGGCGCCGGCTCAGGATCTCGATGTGGCGCTGCACATCGCCTCGATCCGCATGCGGGCGGTGGACATGGCGCCGAAGCAATGGGCGCTCGAGCGCGGCGCTATCGAGCAGGAAGTCGCGCGGGATCTGTCCAGCCCGAGCTTCAAGTTCTACACCGAGATGGTCGCACACCTGTTCGCCGGGACCCCGTACGCGCACACCCCGCTCGGCACCCGCCCGTCGTTCAACGCGACCACCGCAGCGATGCTCAAGCGCTTCCACGACCGCTGGTATGCACCGAACAATGCCATCCTGGTGATCGCCGGGGACGTCGATCCGGCTGCGACGCTGGCTGAGGTGAAGCGCCTGTTCGGCGCCATTCCGCGCCGCGTCTTACCGCCCCGGCCGGCTTACCATTTCCGCCCCGTGACGGCCAAGACGCTGCGCCTGCCGACGGACAGCCCCTACGGCTCGGTGTACGTCGTCTATCGCATGCCGGGCATCCGCAGCAAGGAGTACGCCACGTCCCTGGTGCTCTCCGATGCGCTCGCGTCCAAACGCGCCGCGCTGTTCGGCATGGGGATGGACGGGACCGCGCTCTACGGAACGTTCTTCGCCGAGAACCTGCCGCGCGCCGGCCTCGGTGCGGCCGTCGGCATCTTTCCCCGGGGCGGGAAAGCGGCCCCCGTGCTGGCGCGTGTGCGCGCGATCCTCGCTCGCGCCGCGCAACACGGAGTGAACCCAGCGCTGGTGCAGGCAGCCAAGCACAAGGCCATCGCCGATCTGGAGTTCGCCAAGAACTCCGTCAACGGACTGGCGAGCGCCTGGTCCTCGGCCCTCGCAGTCGACGGCTTGTCCTCGCCCGAGGCGATCAAGGCTTCGATCGAGGCCGTCACCCCGGCCGAGGTCGATGCGCTGGCGCGGCACATCTTCGATCCGGCGCACGCCTACACGGCCGTTCTCACGCCGCAAAGTTCAGGCAAGCCGGTGACCAGCAAGGGATTCGGCGGCCCGGAGAGCTTCGCGGCCAATCCCAGCAAGCCGGTGAAGCTGCCGGTGTGGGCCGCGCGCGCGTTCGCGCGCCTGCCGGTGCCGCACACGCAGCTGCATCCCTGGAGCCACACGCTGCCGAACGGGCTGAAGCTCGTGGTGCAGCCGGAGTCGGTGAGCAACACCGTTCAGGTGGTGGGCCTGGTGCGCACCAACTCCGATTTGCAGTCTCCGCGCGGCGAGAAGGGCGTGAGCGACGTGCTTGATGCCATGTTCCAGTTCGGCTCTGCACATCTGAACCGGCTGCAGTATCAGGCGGCGCTCGATGCCATCACTGCGCACGAGAGCGGGGGGCCGGAGTTCTCGCTCGACGTGCCCGCGAAATACTTCGCACGCGGCATGGCGCTGCTCGCCGACAACGAGCTGCATCCGGCGCTCAGCCCGCAGGCGTTCCTCTACATGCAGCGCGAGCAGGCCGGTGAATGGCACGGAGAGATTCACTCGCCCGGCTTCCTCAACAGCATCGGACTGCAGCGCCTGCTGGTGCCGGCTCACGATCCGTCGCTGCGCCACCCGACGCCGCGCAGCGTGCTGTCGCTCACGCTGGCGAAGGTGAAGGCGTACTACGAGCATGTCTACCGGCCCGACATGACCACGATCGTCGTGGTCGGCAAGGTCACCCCCGCCGAGGCGCTCTGGGTCGTGGGCAAGACCTTCGGCGGCTGGCTCGCCCACGGCCCGAAGCCCGAGGTGGACTACCCGCCGGTGCCGTTGAATGGGGCTGGCAGTCTGCAGACCCCGGATCGCAGCGCGGTGCAGGATAGCGTGCAGCTGGCCGAAATGGTCCCGGTGACGCGCCAGAGCCCCGAGCGCTTCGCGCTCAGGCTCGGCAACCAGATCCTGGGCGGCGGCTTCTACGCCTCCTGGCTCTACCACGATCTGCGCGAGCAGTCGGGCCTGGTGTACTACGTCAGCACGGGCTTCGCGCTGGACAAACACCGTGGGGCGTACACGGTCAGCTATGGCTGCGACCCGGATCACGTGTTGGCCGCGCGAGCACTGGTTCTGAAGGATCTCAAACGCCTGCAGCACGGCGTGATACCGCGCACCGACCTCGAGCGCGCCAAGGGGATTTTGCTGCGCGGCCTGCCGCTCGGCGAATCGAGCTTCGATGCGATCGGCGAGCAGCTGCTCGGTTACGCCTCGCGCGGCGAGCCACTCGATGAGAGCGTGATTGCCGCTCGGCGCTACCGTGCGCTCACCGCTGCGCAGGTGCAGGAGGCGTTCCGCCGGGCGGTCCGGCTGAACGGCTTCGTGATGGCGGTGAAGGGTCCGCCGCCCACCCGCTAGCGCGTCGTGCGTCGCACCCGGGCGCCTGTGGCAGGCGCCCGGGTGCGCACCGGCGGCCTCAAGCGCCTTGTTCGGCCGCCTGTTCGACCCACAGTTCGAGCTGCGGGCAAGCTGCGACCGCCTGCACCGCCACCACCTGCGGATCGCGCCGCTCGAGCCCCGCGATCGCCTGTTCCTTGCCCGTGCCGGCCACGACGAACAGCGGCTGCGCGATGCCGGCAATGAACTGCGGCGTGACACTGATGCCCGAGAGGCCGTCGGGGCGGCTCACCGCGAGCGCCAGCCGGCCCCGGGCCCGCTCGAGGTCCGAGGCGCGAAACAGCGACGCGGTGTGTCCGTCGGCGCCGAGGCCGAGCATGCCGAGCGTCACCGCCACCCCCTGATCCATGAGCGCGCGCAGGCGCTGCTCATAGTCGAGCGCGGCCTGCTCGAGCGGCAGCTCGGAGCGCACGCGCAGCACTTGTTCGTCCGGCAGTGCGAGCGCATCGATCAGCGGCCGCGAGGCGTGGTAATTGCTCTGCTCGGAGTCGGCCGGCACGTAGCGATCATCGGAGAACAGCAGGTGCAGCTTGCCGCGCAGCGCCTCGCCGCGGTGCGCCAGCCGCGCCGCGAGCAACCGGTAGGCCGGCAGCGGCGTGTGTCCTCCGGAGAGCATGATGGCCGCGCCGCCGGCGGTTGCGGCGGCGGTGATGACGCCCTCGAGTCGTGCAGCGAGCGCCGCATCGAGCTCGGCGCGGGTTGAGAATCTGCGGATCTGAACGTTCTGCATGGACCCTCTCTGTGTGCATGGGGGTGCGGGGATGGTACCGCAAGCCGCGCCGCACTCAGGTGGGGCCCTGCTTGACCGCCAGTGTCAGGTTGAGCGTCTGCTGCCCGCGCAGCACCTGCACCTTCAGCGTCGTGCCCGGTTTGCGCCGCGCGATGTCGACGCGCGCCTGCTCGGCCGAGCGCACCGCCGCCCCGCCGAGTTTCAGCAGCAGATCGCCCGGCTTCAGGCCGACCTTCTGCGCGGGGCTGCCCTCGTAGACATAGGCGATCACCACGCCGCCGCGTGGCAGCCCGACCTGACGGGCCTGGGTGTTAGAGATGTCCTCCGGCACGATGCCGATCCAGCCGCGGATCACCTTGCCGTACTTGATGATGTCGTGCAGGACGCCGCGCACCATGTCGACCGGGATCGCGAAGCCGATGCCCTCGACACCGAGGTTCTTCGCCACGATGGCGGTGTTGATGCCGATCAGCTGGCCATTGGAATTGACCAGCGCGCCGCCTGAGTTGCCAAAATTGATCGGTGCATCCGTCTGGATGAAATCATCGAACGCCGAGATGCCCAGATCCTCCCGTCCGGTGGCGCTGACGATCCCGTGCGTGACCGTCTGGGACAGGCCGAGGGGGTTGCCGATCGCAAGCACGATGTCCCCGACGCGCACCTGGCTCGACTGTCCGAAGGCAATGACCGGCAGGTGCGGCAGGCTGATCTGCAGCACTGCGAGGTCGGTATCCGGATCCACCCCGACGATGTGCGGCACGGCGACGCGGCCGTCGGCGAGCTGCACGCGGATCGAGGCCGCGTTGGCGATGACGTGGTAGTTCGTGACGATGTGGCCTTGCCGGTCGACGATTACCCCGGAGCCCAGGGTGCGCTCGATGCGCTGGCGGTACAGCGGCAGCACGTTGCCGAACAGTTCGCCGAAGTTGGCGAACGGGAAGGGATTGACCTGCTCGGTCACCACCCGGGCGGTGTAAATGTTCACCACCGCCGGTGCGGCCCGCTCGACCGCGCTCGCGTAGCTCAGGACCGCCGGTTCGCGCCGCCCCGCGGCCGCCGCGCCGGGCGCCGCGCCGGGCGCCGCGGGCATCGCTGCCGGGGCGCGCGGCGCGGGCCGAGGGGCGCGGATCAGGCCCGGGTGCAGCGCCACGATCACGAAAGCGAGCGCCAGTCCGCCCACTACGGATCCTGCGATGAACGTCAGGCCCCGACCCAGTCGCTGCAGCATGTGTGTACTCTCCGGCTCGATGTGCGCTGTCCGCCCCGAGCGCCGGCGGTGCCCCTCCCGGTAGCGGGACGGGGTTTGTGTATAATGCATTGACCTCTGGCGGGGCGGAAAGTGCATCGTCCGCACCCCGGGGGTGCAAGAACAATGCGGGTGCAACGCAGCGCCGGGTGAAGCCGAGCGGAAATTGGGAGGTTCTTCCGATGACCGAATGCGTAAGGGCTGCCAGCGGGACCGCCGGTCCGCCGGGGGGTCGTCAATGAGTGCCGAGCATCCCGAAGCGGCGGGATCGCCCGAGCCGCGCGCCAAGCGCGGCCTGTGGGCCTGGATTAACAAGCGTCTGCCGGTCGATTCGTTCATCTCGCATGAACTGACCGGCTACATGGCGCCGAAGAATTTCAATTTCTGGTACTTCTTCGGCTCACTCGCCATGCTGGTGCTGGTGATGCAGATCGGTACCGGCATCTTCCTCACCATGTACTACAAGCCGGGCTCGGCATTCAGCTCGGTGCAGTTCATCATGCGCGAGGTGCCGTGGGGCTGGCTGATCCGCTACATGCACTCCACCGGCGCGTCGTTCTTCTTCATCGTCGTCTACCTGCACATGTTCCGCGGGCTGCTCTACGGCTCGTACCGCCAGCCGCGCGAGCTGCTGTGGGTGATCGGCATGCTGGTGTACCTGGCGCTGATGGCCGAGGCGTTCATGGGCTACGTGCTGCCCTGGGGCAACATGTCGTTCTGGGGCGCGC
>JAJZSQ010000033.1 GCA_021849615.1 Pseudomonadota bacterium | reverse complement strand
CATCGCCTCCTGGGCATCCGCCATGCTCTCGAAGGCACCCTCTGGCGAATCGCCCAGGATCACCGGCAGGTAGTCACTCGGCAGGATCAGCTGCGGCGCGGCGATCAGCGCGCAGAACAGACCGTCCACTGACTCGAGGGAGAGCGCACCCGGGTAGGCGGCCAGACGTTGCGCCAGTTGCTCGATCTGCGCCTCTGAGAGGCCTTGCAGTTCGGCGCCGCTCATAGCTTCGGCGCCGAGGCTTGCTGGCGTCCGCGGGCCCGGTAACGGTCCTTCTTCACGAGCGTTTGCATAGCCGGATCGTGCGCTGCTTGCGGGTCTCGGTCCGCATGGCCTCTACGGACCGCATGGCGGGATTGGACAGTGCGTGGCTCGGGTGCGTCGCGATCAGCCGAGCGAGGCCTGCGCGGCCGCTCGCCAGCGTGAACCGAAGGGGATATCCGCCGGGACCGCCGTCCTGCACGTGCCGCGAGAGACAGCGAAGTGAAGACTCCAGTCTGGGCGCCAGTGGCAGGGTGATTTCGGGCCCGCGGATCATGGGGGCCATCTTCCGGTCTTGGGCGATGGGTCGGAATTTTACAAGTACCGTGGCCGCAGAGGGGCCATCTGGCGCGGCGGGCGTCAGCCCGATCGCGCCGTTCGATCGAGGCGGCCGCTTCTCGGCCGCAGCACTGTCCCGGAGTGCTGTGAGCTTGACGGACTTCCGGCAGACACTTTCGGACACGGGAGTTCATTCAGATGTGCCGTCGGCGGCGTGCACCGGACTCAGGACGCCCCATGCCGGAGCTCAGAGCATCATTGCGAGGTGGGTTCGGGGTTCAAGTATCATGATTTCCAGTCACGTCATGGTGGTTTTTCATGCTATCATTCCGCCATGATCGATCGTCCGCAATTGCGTCTGCGCATCCGTCGAGCGCTGCGGCGCAGCCGCATCGTCGTGCTCCTGGGCCCCCGTCAAAGCGGCAAGACGACCCTGGCGCGCGCGCTCGTCACCGGGGATTCACCCAATTACTTCGATCTCGAGGATCCCGCCAGTCTCGCTCGACTCGAACAGCCGATGACGGCCTTGCAGGGACTGCGGGGCACCGTGGTGATCGACGAGATTCAGCGCCGCCCGGATCTCTTCCCGGTACTGCGGGTGCTCGCTGACCGTAAACCTCTGCCTGCCCGGTTCCTGATCCTGGGCAGCGCATCGCCCGCGCTGCTGCGCCAGTCCTCGGAGTCGCTGGCCGGCCGCCTGGAGATCATCAACATCCCGGGCCTGAGCCTCGCCGAGGTCGGTACGCGATCGCTCAACCGCCATTGGCAGCGCGGCGGTTTTCCATTGTCCTACCTCGCCCGGACGAACGATGACAGCCTCACGTGGCGCCGGCAATTCATTCAGACTTTCCTCGAACGAGACCTACCTCAACTTGGAGTGAGCATACCGGCCACCGCCCTGCTGCGCTTCTGGACCATGGTGGCGCATTGCCACGGCGGGATTTGGAGCTCGGCGGATCCGGCCCGTTCTCTTGGCATCGGCGAGTCTACCGTACGGCGTTATCTCGATCTGCTGACGCAATTGCTCGTGGTGCGCCAGCTGCAGCCCTGGCACGAGAATCTCGCCAAACGTCAGGTGAAATCCCCCAAGGTCTACGTCCGCGACAGCGGCCTGCTGCATGCGCTGCTCGGTATCCGCTCGGAACGCGACCTGCTCGCCCATCCGAAAGCCGGGGCCTCATGGGAAGGCTACGTACTTGAGGAAATCCTCAAGACTGCCGAGCCTGATGGAGCCTATTTCTGGGCTACACATCAAGGGGCGGAGTTGGATCTGCTCTGGATGAGCAATGGCCGACGAGTGGGCATCGAGGTCAAGCGGGCCGACGCCCCAACCCTGACGCCCTCGATGCGCATCGCGCTGACTGATTTGAGACTCGATGAGCTCAATATCATCTACCCCGGGACGCGCCCCTATGAGCTGGCGCCGCGAGTCAAAGTGATCCCGGTGAGCGACCTCCCGGGGCTGGGCGCATGAGCAGTATGCTTAATGTGTACTTTACCGTGGCGTACAGCGGTGGCAACGCCCAGGTTGCCGGTCTGCTCGGTGAGAACGTCCTGCGTCTCGCCGATGACGAGTTCGATTTCCCCCATCACGTGATGCGCTTCGTCAAGGCCAAGGGGTGTAAGGGTGACCAGGTGGCTTATTGGGTGGCCGGTCAACCCGTCTCCAGTGTCCGATTGCTCATCGGACGACAGCGCGCCAGAGAAGGCAGCGAATTCGTCCGTCATTTCGGAAGGCTGAGCGGCTACGTCCGCATCAACGGGCAACGCGTGCGTGCCGTCTTCGATACGGGAACGCCGACGACCATTCTGTCGCTCTCGGCGGCGCGTCGGGCCGGCGCGACTCCGACGACTCCCGGCGTCGTGCCGAACGGCTGGGTCGAGGGTATTGGCGGCACCCGTGTCAAAACGTGGATCGCGCCGGTGAATCTGGTGCAGATCGGCAGTGAGAAAATCGAGCACACGCGAATTCTGATCGGCCGAATCGCGGCCGTCGGCAGCGATCACGGCATGCTCATCGGCTCGGATTTCTTCCGCGCGCACCGCGTGTACGTGTCGCACAGTCAGTCACGACTGTATTTCACCTACACGGGCGGGCGGGTGTTCGCGTTTGCCCATCATCGGGCATCGACCCCTGCCGAGTCGCCCGCTCCCAAGGCCTCGGGTAAAGGGGAACGTTGATCTGCACCTCGCCGGTGCGCTCGCATCCGCCAGGTCTCGATGGACGGTGGCGGACGGTGCTCCGAGGGGCGTGGCAGGGTAGGCTCGAGCGCGGCCCGGATCCTGCGGACTCCCCGTTCTACCCGGTGGGCTTCATCGCTCGCGAGCGCCTGAGGTTACGCCCGCTCGGCACGGGCATTGACAACGGCATAGGTGTGTAATAATAATGTTATTACTATGCAGCATGTCATCCATATTACCCTCCGAGCCGTCGGCAACAGCAAGGGCATCGTGCTGCCCAAGCCCATCCTTGCGCAGGCGGGTCTGGCCGATGCGGCCCGTGTCGAATTGACCGTCGAGAACGGAGCGATCATTTTGCGGCGCCCTGTCGCTTCGGTCCGTGCGGGGTGGGAAGAGGCCGCGGAGCACATTGCCCGGCAGGGTGAGGACGCACTGGTGATGGGCGAGTTTGGCAACGAGGATGATGCGGGGCTCATCTGGTGATGCGCGGGGAGATCTGGCTCGTGAACCTCGATCCCACGGTCGGCAGCGAGGTGCGTAAGACTCGCCCCTGCGTGGTGATCTCACCGCCGGAGTTCGAGCGCTTGCGTACGGTGATCGTTGCGCCGATGACCTCGAAGGGCTTTGCAGCCCCATTTCGCGTTCCGGTCACGCACGCCGGCACCCGCGGATTGATTCTGCTCGATCAGATTCGCGCGGTAGACAAGTTCCGTCTTGTGAAACGGCAAGGGGCGGTGTCGGGTAAAGTGCTCGATGCCACACTGAGCAAGTTGCAGGCCATGTTTTCAAACTGACGGGCGCACCGTGCTCGTGCCGGGACAGTGACCCGGCGGTCCTGCCCCGCGGCCCGGACCTCGAGGGTCCGGCCGGCAGATACCCGGCACGACCACGCAGGCGTGGCGCACCGGGATCAGATCACCAGAAGTGCCACCAGTGACTCACCCGGATATCGGCGGCCTGGGCGATCGAACCGGTGAAGTTGGCCGCATAGACCTTGCGTGCCTGCGCGGCCAATTGCTTCAGGCCGAGCCGGTCGTAGGAAATGATCATGATGGCGAGTGCGCTCTTGACCGACGGTGCGCCCTCATAGTTCTCCAGCACCAGCTGGCAGCGCCGTACCGCGGCAACATAGGCGCCGCGTGAGTAGTAGTAGCGCGCCACATAGGTGTCGTAGGCGGCCAGGCGGTCGCGCAGATAGATCATGCGCTGCCACGCATCCCGGGCGTAGATGCTGTGCGGGAAGCGCGTCACCACCACGCGGAACGCGGCGAAGGACTTGCGCACGTTGATCGGCGGGCGCTTGGCGAGCTTCGCGCCGAACAGCCGCTCGATCGGGTTGGCGCGCTTCGGGAAGCGGATCAGGCCCTTCATGTACCAGGCGTAATCGATGCGCGGATGGGTCGGGTTCTGGCGGATGAAGGTATTCGCCGCGTCGACCGCGGAATCATCCTGTCCGGCGCGGTAATATGCGTAGATCAGATCGAGCTGCGCCTGGCGCGCCTCGGGCGTGAACGGGTAGACCGCGGTAATGCGCTGGAACAGCTTGATCGCGCCGTTGAAATCCAGGTCCGCCAGGTCTTTCTTGGCCTGCTGGTAGACCGCGGTGGGGCTGTTCAGCATCAATTTGCGATGCGAGCAGCCGGTGAGGGCGAGCGCCGCCGCGCACAGCGCGACCACGACCATGCCGCGCGCGCGGCCTCGGGAGGACAGATTGGGGAGCATGGGGAAAGAGTATAGCGAATCGGCCGCGGGAACTTCGGATTCCGACCCGGCTGCGGGCGCGGAGTTCCGTGAGCACCGCATCGAGCTGCCACCGGAGGCGGCCGGCCTGCGCCTCGATCAGGCACTCGCACGCGCGCTGCCGGAGTATTCGCGCGCGCGGTTGCAGGCGTGGATCGAGGCCGGCCGGGTCGAAGTCGACGGGCGTGCGCTGCGCGGCAAGGACAAAGTGCTCGGCGGCGAGCAGGTGTGCGTGCGCGCGCTGTGGGAGGCCGACACGCGGGTCGAGCCCGAGGCGCTCGAGCTCACCGTGGTCCACCGCGACCGCGGCATCTTCGTGATCGACAAGCCCGCCGGTCTGGTCGTGCACCCCGGCGCCGGCAATCCCCGCCACACGCTGCAGAATGCGCTGCTCGCGCTCGATCCGGCGCTCTCCCGGGTGCCGCGCGCCGGGCTCGTGCACCGCCTGGACAAGGACACCAGCGGGCTGCTGGTCGTGGCGCGCACCCCCGAGGCCCATGCCCGCCTGGTCGCCGCGCTCGCCGCGCGCGACGTGGAGCGCATCTACCTGGGGGTGTGCACCGGAGCGATGACCGGCGGTGGCACCATCGAGGAGCCCATCGGCCGGCACCGGACGCAGCGCACGCGCATGACCGTGCGTGCCGATGGCCGCGAGTCGGTCACGCACTACCGCGTCATCCAGCGGTTTCGGGCCCACACGTACGTGCGCGTGCAGCTCGAGACCGGACGGACGCACCAGATCCGCGTGCACCTGGGACACATCGGCTATCCGCTGGTGGGCGATCCGCTCTACGGCGGGCGCAAGCGAGTGCCGGCGGGCTGCACGGCCGCGCTCGCCGAGGCGCTGCGCACGTTCCCGCGCCAGGCACTGCACGCGGCGCGCCTGGCGCTCGAACACCCGCTGACCGGCAAGCCGCTCGCCTGGGAGTCCCCGCTGCCGGCGGACATGGTGGCCCTGCTCGCCGCGCTGGACGCGGATCAGCGTGCCGCCCGGGCCTGAGCTGATCGAGCCGCAGTGGCCCGCGCCGCCGGGCGTGCGCGCGGCGTTTACGCTGCGCACCGGCGGGGTGAGTGCGGCCCCCTACGATTCGTTCAACTGCGCCTCGCACGTCGGGGACGATGAGGCGGCGGTGGCGGAAAACCGCCGCCGCCTGTGCGAGCGGTTGGCGTTGCCCCAGGCGCCGGCCTGGCTCGAGCAGGTGCACGGCACGGGCGTGGCGGTGCTCGGCGGATCGCCCGAACCGCTCGCACCGGCCGATGCCGTGGTCACCCGGACGGTGGGGCGTGTGTGCGCGGTGCAGGTGGCCGACTGCCTCCCGGTGCTGCTCGCAAGCGGCGACGGAGCGGCGGTCGGGGCGGCGCATGCCGGCTGGCGGGGCCTCGCCGCGGGCGTGCTGGAGGCGGCCGTGCGCTCACTCGGTGCCGATCCCGGCGAGGTGCTGGCCTGGCTGGGCCCGGCGATCGGACCGGCGCACTTCGAGGTGGGCGCCGAGGTGCGCGAGGCGTTCCTCAAGGACGGTCCGACGGCTGCCGCGGCGTTCACGCCCAATGCGCGCGGCCGCTGGCAGTGCGACCTTCCGGCGCTCGCACGTCAGCGCCTCACGGCGCTCGGCGTGCACCGGATCTACGGCGGCGCCTGGTGCACGTACGCAGATCCCGCAAAGTTCTTCTCCTATCGGCGCGAGGGGCGCTGCGGACGCATGGCAGCGCTGATCTGGCGGTCTTGAAGGGGGGGCAGGCCGCCCCCATTGCCACGGAAGCCGCCAGATGCAGGTGCTTCCGATGCGAATGGACAAACTCACCAGCCGGTTCCAGCAGGCGCTCGCCGATGCGCAGTCGCTCGCGGTCGGCCGCGATCATCAGTTCATCGAGCCGCCCCATGTGCTGCTCGCGCTCATCGACAGCCATGGCGGGGCGGTTCGTCCGCTGCTGGTGAAGGCCGGTGCGGATGTCAACGCGCTGCGCGCCGGGCTCGGCGCGCTGCTCGAGCGGTTGCCGAAGGTCGAGGGTACCCCCGGCGAGGTGCACATCTCCAATGACCTGAACCGTATTTTCAACGTCACCGACAAGCTCGCCCAGCAGCGCGGCGACCAGTTCATCTCGAGCGAGATGTTCCTGCTCGCGGCCTTCGAGGACCGCGCGCTCGCGAAGCTCTTCCAGGACAGCGGCCTCGTGCGCGGGGCGCTCGAGAAGGCGATCACCGAGGTGCGCGGCGGGGAGAAGGTCGCTGATCCGAACGCCGAGGAGAGCCGCCAGGCGCTGGAGAAATTCACGGTCGACGTCACTGCCCGGGCCGCCTCCGGCAAGCTCGATCCGGTGATCGGCCGCGACGAGGAGATCCGGCGCACCATCCAGGTGCTGCAGCGGCGCACCAAGAACAACCCGGTGCTGATCGGCGAGCCCGGCGTCGGCAAGACCGCCATCGTCGAGGGCCTCGCGCAGCGCATCGTCAACGGCGAGGTGCCCGAGGGACTCAAGGGCAAGCGCATTCTCGCCCTCGACATGGGCTCGCTCATCGCCGGGGCGAAGTTCCGCGGCGAGTTCGAGGAGCGTCTGAAGGCCGTGCTGAACGATCTGGCCAAGCAGGAAGGGCAGATCATCCTGTTCATCGACGAGCTGCACACCATGGTCGGGGCCGGCAAGGCCGAGGGTGCCATGGATGCCGGCAACATGTTGAAACCGGCGCTCGCCCGCGGCGAGCTGCATTGCGTCGGCGCCACCACGCTCGATGAGTACCGCAAGTACATCGAGAAGGACGCCGCGCTCGAGCGGCGCTTCCAGAAGGTGCTGGTCGATGAGCCCTCGGTCGAGGACACCATCGCCATCCTGCGCGGGCTGCAGGAGCGCTACGAGGTGCACCACGGCGTGGATATCACCGACCCGGCGATCGTCGCGGCCGCGACGCTCTCGCACCGCTACATCGCCGACCGCCAGCTGCCCGACAAGGCCATCGACCTGATCGACGAGGCCGCTGCGCGCATCCGCATGGAGATCGATTCGAAGCCCGAGGCGCTCGATCGGCTCGACCGGCGCATCATCCAGCTGAAAATCGAGCAGGAGGCGCTGCACAAGGAAGCCGACGAAGCCTCGCGCAAGCGGCTCGCGGCGTTGCGCGAGACGCTCTCGGGACTGGAGCGCGAGCAGGCCGACCTCGAGGAAGTCTGGAAGTCCGAGAAGGCCGCGCTGCAGGGCACCGCCTCGTTCCGCGAAGCGCTCGATCGGGCCCGCGTCGAGCTCGAGAGCGCGCGCCGCGCCGGCGATCTGACGCGCATGGCCGAGTTGCAGTACGGGCGCATCCCGGAGCTCGAGAAGCACCTCGCGGCCGCCGAGAGCAGCGAGGCGGAAGCCCCGCGCCTGGTGCGCAACAAAGTCACCGAGGAGGAGATCGCCGAGGTCGTCTCGAAGTGGACCGGCATCCCGGTTTCCAAGATGCTCGAGGGCGAGCGCGAGAAGCTCCTGCGCATGGAGGAGGCGCTCGCCAAGCGCGTGGTCGGTCAGGAGGAGGCGCTGCGCATTGTGTCCGATGCGATCCGCCGCTCGCGCGCCGGTCTCTCGGACCCGCGCCGCCCGACCGGCTCGTTCCTGTTCCTCGGGCCGACCGGGGTGGGCAAGACCGAGCTGTGCAAGGCGCTCGCGGAGTTCCTCTTCGACACCGAGGAGGCCATGGTGCGCATCGACATGTCGGAGTTCATGGAGAAGCACTCCGTGGCGCGCCTGATCGGTGCTCCGCCGGGCTACGTCGGCTACGAGGAGGGCGGTTACCTCACCGAGGCGGTGCGGCGCCGCCCGTACGCGGTGATCCTGCTCGATGAGGTCGAGAAGGCGCATCCGGACGTGTTCAACGTCCTGCTACAGGTGCTCGATGACGGCCGCCTCACCGATGGGCAGGGCCGCACGGTGGATTTCCGCAACACCGTCATCATCATGACCTCGAACCTGGGCTCGCAGGTGATCCAGGAGTACGCCGGAGAGGGCGAATACGCCCGCATGAAGGGCGCCGTGATGGACATCGTGCAGCAGACGTTCCGCCCGGAGTTCATCAACCGGATCGACGACATCGTCGTGTTTCACCCGCTCGGCGCGGCGCAGATCCGCGCCATCGTCGACATCCAGCTGCACTACCTGCGCGCGCGCCTCGCGGAGCGCGACATGACGCTCATGCTCGACGATGCGGCCCGCGACAGGCTGGGCGAGGCGGGCTTCGATCCGGTGTACGGGGCGCGGCCGCTGAAGCGGGTGGTGCAGCAGCAGATCGAGAACCCGCTCGCCCAGCGCATCCTCGCCGGCCAGTTCGTGCCCGGGGACCGAGTCGAGGTCGGCGTCGCCGACGGGCAGCTGCAGTTCGCCAAGCAGTAAGGGGCGGTGCGTATAATCGGCGCCCGGGTTCCGCAACGACACAGACCTTCTGACCATGCCGTTCTACGAATATCAGTGCCAGAACTGCCAGTACTACACTGAGGTGATGCAGAAGATCACGGATGCGCCGCTGAAGAAATGCCCCTCCTGCGGCCGCATGACGCTGGTGAAGCTCATCTCCGCGCCGGTGTTCCGCTTGAAGGGCAGCGGCTGGTACGAAACCGACTTCAAGTCCGACCAGGAGCGCAAACGCAATCTCGCCGGCGCCGATGCCGAGGCGCCCAAGAGCGCCGAGACGGCCGCCCCGAGCAGCGAGAAGAGCAGCGCCAAGAGTGCCGAGGCGAGCGACACGAAGCGCGCGGCGGCGGTGAGCGCGCCGGCGGCCAAGCCCGCCGCGCGCAAGCGCGCCAAGCCCCCGGCGCGCCCCGCCGCGCGCGCGCGGCCCGCGGCGGCGAAGCGCCCCGCGCGCTCCAAGCGGTGAGCGCGTGAACGTTCCGCTCCCGGCGCGGCCGAACCCGGGCGGCGCGAAGAAGAAGGGCTCGCTGTGGCGGCGGATCCTGATTTCCGGGGTGCTCTTCTGGCTGCCGATCGGCGCGACGCTGTGGGTGGTGATGTTCCTGCTGCACGTGCTCGACCGCATCGTGCCGCTGCTGCCGCTGCCGGTCGACTACCGGCTCGAGGCCCTGGGCCCCGTCGTGCAGGCGGTGGTCGGTCTGCTGCTCGCCCTCGGGGTGCTGTTCCTCACCGGGCTGCTGGTGACGAACCTGATCGGGCGGCGCCTACTCGTCTACGGCGAGGAGGTGCTGCACCACATCCCGATCGTCGGCGCGGTCTACGGCGGGGTGAAGAGCTTCGCCGAGAGCGTCTTTTCCCAGTCGAGCGCCTTTCGCAAAGTGGTCATGGTCCAGTACCCGCGTGCCGGGGCCTGGAGTCTGGGGTTTCTCACCGCCGAGGACGTGGCGGAAGTGTCGGCGCGGACCGGCGAGCCGCACGCGGCGGTGTATATTTCCGCGGCGCTCAATGCGACCGCCGGGGTGCTCGTGCTCGTGCCGCGGCGCGAGCTGATCGAGCTGGACATGAGCGTCGATGCGGCCATGAAGATGATCATCACCTGCGGCGTGGTCACGCCGCCGGCTCCCACGCCGCAGCCGGCGAGCGGCGCGCTGCCGGGCGCGTAGGGGCGCGATGAAGGCCCTGCGGCTCGAGTCCCCGGGCGCGCCCCTGCGCCGCGTGGCGCTTGAGCTGCCCGCCCCCGCGGCGCACCAGGTCTGCATCGCGGTGGAGGCCTGCGGTGTCTGCCGCACCGATCTGCACCTGCTCGATGCCGAGCTGCCGGCCATCCCCTATCCCCTCACGCCCGGACACGAGATCGTCGGCCGGGTCATTGCGGCCGGAGCGGATGCGACACGCTGGCCGCTCGGCACACGGGTCGGGGTGCCTTGGCTCGGCGGGACCTGCGGCCGCTGCCGCGACTGCCGCGAGGGGCGCGAGAACCTCTGTCCCGAGGCCCGCTTCACCGGCTACACCCTCGACGGCGGTTACGCCGAGCAGGTGCTCGCCGATGAGCGGTTCTGCTTCGCGCTGCCCGAGGACCGCCCCGCGGCCGAGCTCGCACCGTTGCTGTGCGCCGGGCTGATCGGCTATCGGGCCTATCGAGCCGCCGGTCCCGCCCGGCGGCTCGGCCTGTACGGATTCGGCGCCGCGGCGCATCTGCTGGCGCAGCTGGCGCGTGGCGAAGGCCGGGAGGTGTTCGCCTTCACCCGTCCCCAGGATGCGGCCCGCCAGGCGTTTGCGCGCGAGCTCGGGGCGGTCTGGGCCGGCGGTTCCGATCAGGCGCCTCCGGAGCCGCTCGATGCCGCCATCCTCTTTGCCCCGGTCGGCGCGCTGGTGCCGGCGGCGCTCGCCGCGGTGCGGCCGGGCGGCCGAGTGGTCTGCGCCGGCATTCACATGAGTGACGTGCCGTCCTTCCCCTACCGGCTGCTCTGGGGCGAGCGGCAGGTGTGCTCGGTGGCGAACCTCACCCGCGAGGACGGCGAGCAGTTCCTGCCGCTCGCCGCACGGCTCGGCCTGCGCCCGAGCGTGGAGTGCTTTGCGCTCGAGGCGGCCAACGAGGCGCTGGGGCGGCTGCGGGCCGGGCAGGTGCAGGGCGCTGCGGTGCTGGTTGCGGGGGCCCTCGGGGCTTCGTAACATCGCGCCCCTTATGCGCTCACACTACTGCGGACAGGTCGATTCCCAGCTCATCGGCCAGAGCATCGAGGTCGCCGGCTGGGTGCACCGCCGCCGCGACCACGGCGGCATCATCTTCATCGACCTGCGCGACCGGGAGGGTCTGCTGCAGGTGGTGTTCGACCCGGACGCCGCGGCGCTGTTCAAGGAGGCCGAGCGGCTGCGCAACGAGTACGTGGTGCGCGTCAAGGGACGCCTGCGGGCGCGGCCCGAAGGCACCGTCAATGCCCAGCTCGCCTCCGGGGCAGTGGAACTGCTCGCCACCGAGCTCGAGCTGCTGAACCGCGCCGAGCCGCTGCCGTTCCAGCTCGATGAGACGGTGGGCGAGGAAATCCGCCTGCGCTACCGTTACCTCGACCTGCGTCGTGACGTGATGAACCGCCGCCTGCGTCTGCGGCACCGCATCACCCAGGCGATGCGCAGTTATCTCGACGGGCATGGGTTCATCGACATCGAGACCCCGATGCTGACCAAGGCGACGCCCGAGGGGGCGCGCGATTACCTGGTGCCGAGCCGCACGCACGAGGGCAAGTTCTTCGCCCTGCCGCAATCCCCGCAGATCTTCAAGCAGCTGCTGATGGTGGCGGGCTTCGACCGCTACTACCAGATCGTGCGCTGTTTCCGCGACGAGGACCTGCGCGCTGATCGGCAGCCGGAGTTCACGCAGCTCGACATCGAGACGTCCTTCCTCACCCAGGATCAGATCATGGGGCTGATGGAGGGTCTGGTGCGGCATTTCTTCCACGAGGTGCTCGGCGTGTCGCTGCCCGAGCCGTTCCTGCGCATGACGTACGCCGAGGCGATGCGCCGCTTCGGCTCGGACAAGCCGGATCTGCGCGTGCCGCTCGAGCTCGTCGACGTCGCCGATCTGGTCGAGAGCTGCGACTTCAAGGTGTTCTCCGCGCCGGCGCGCGATCCGAAGGGACGCGTCGCGGCGCTGCGCGTGCCCGGCGGCGCGGCCCTGCCGCGCTCGCAGATCGATGCCTACACCGCCTACGTGGCGCGTTACGGCGCCAAGGGACTCGCCTACATCAAGGTCAACGAGCGCGCGCGCGGGCGCGAGGGCCTGCAATCGCCCATCGTGAAGTTCCTGAGCGACGAGGCGGTGGCCGGCATTCTCGAGCGCACGCAGGCGGCGGACAACGACCTGATCTTCTTCGGCGCCGACACCGCCAAGGTGGTGAGTGACGCCCTCGGGGCGCTGCGGCTGAAGATCGGCCAGGATCTGTCGCTCGTGGCGCCGGGCTGGCGGCCGCTGTGGGTGGTCGACTTCCCGATGTTCGAGTGGGACGGCGAGGAGCGCCGCTGGGTCGCGATGCACCATCCGTTCACCGCGCCGCAGAGCGAGGATCCGGCCGTGCTGCGCGCCGACCCGGAGCGCGCGATCGCCAAGGCCTACGACCTGGTGCTCAACGGCTCGGAGATCGGCGGCGGCTCGGTGCGTATCCATCGCCAGGAGATGCAATCGACGGTGTTCGACCTGCTCGGCATCGTGCCCGAGGAGGCGCGCGCCAAGTTCGGCTTCCTGCTCGATGCGCTGAAGTTCGGCGCCCCGCCGCACGGCGGCATCGCGTTCGGGCTCGACCGTCTCGCCATGCTCATGGCCGGCGCGGACAGCATCCGCGAGGTGATCGCCTTCCCGAAGACGCAGACCGCGGCCGATCCGCTCACCGATGCGCCGACCGAGGTGAGCGAAGCGCAGCTGCGCGAGCTGCACATCCGGGTGCGCAAGCCGGTGGTGTGAGCCCGAGGTCTCAGTCCACGGTGCTCCGGGCGGCGGTGCGACCGAGGCGCGTATGAGCGCCGAGGAGCACATCATTTACGTCCACGGCCTGTGGATGTCGGGCGGGGAGGGTCTGCTGCTGCGCCACCGGCTCGCGCGTGAGCTCGGCGCACAGGTGCATGCGTTCAGCTACTCCGCCGTCACCCACGGCATGGAGCAGATCACCGACGCGCTGCACGAGTTCGTCGGCGCACTCGCCCCGCCGCGGGTGCATTTCGTGGGACACAGCCTCGGCGGGCTGGTGATCTACCGGCTGTTCGAGCGCTTCGGCGCCCCGCCGCCCGGCCGCGTCGTGTTTCTCGGCACGCCCTGCGTGGCGAGCCGCGCGGCGGTGCAGGCGAGCCAGTCGCGCTTCATCAGTGCGCTGATGGGGCGCTCGGTGGCCGAGGAGCTGCTCACGCCGCACGAGCGGCGCTGGCGCTTCGCCCGTCCGCTCGGGATCGTGGCCGGTTCGTACTCCCTCGGCGTCGGGCAGTTCCTGGCCGGATTCGAGGAAGACAGTGATGGCACGGTGGCGGTGAGCGAGACCCGCCTGAGCGGCGCCACCGATCACATCGTGGTGCCGGTGAGCCACATGGGCATGCTGGTCTCGGCGCGGGTGGCGCGCGAGTGCGCGTATTTCCTGCGCGAGGGGCGGTTCTCACTCGGCTGAGCGGCTCAGCGGAGCGTCTTCGCCAGGCACACGGCGCTCGCCGGGCACAGTGCGGCGAATTCGCGGCTCCCCTGCACGGCGGGCGGCGCCTGCGCTCGATCGATGACCCGGTAGTCGAGCCGCGTGAAGAACGCTTCCGCGGTCTCGGTCAGCAGCACGATCTGGTGCAGGCCCGCAGCGCGCGCCTGGCGCTCCAGCGCCTTCACCACCTGATGTCCCAGACCGCGCCCGCGCCACGCCGGGGCGACCGCCAGGGAGCGCAGCAGCGCCGTGTCGGCGTGGATCTCGAGCGCGCCGGCCCCGACCAGCTCACGCCCGGCGGCGGCCACCAGGAACGCCGGGCGCGCGACTCGCAGGTCCGCCGTGGGCAGACCGGCGGCCTCGAGCAGCGCACGCAGCGCATCGAAGTCACTCGCCGTCGCGGCGCGGATCAGCGGCGTCACGGATCTGTGTCCGCGCCGGCTTCGAGCAGCTGGCGCAGCCGATAGAGCGCCTCGAGCGCCGCTCTGGGGGTGAGGGCGTCTGGATCGAGCGCTTCGAGGGCCGTGCGCAGCGGATCGGGCGGCGGCTCGGGGGCTTGCGCGGCGAACAGCGGCAGCTCGCGCTGGGGCTGCAGTGCCGCGCCGTGTGCGTCGCGCTGGGCCTCGAGGGCGCGCAGATAGTCGCGCGCCTGTGCGATCACTTCGCGCGGCACGCCGGCGAGCTGCGCGACCTGCAGTCCGTAGCTGCGGTTGGCCGGACCTTCCTTGACCGCGTGCAGGAACACGATGCCCTCGCCGTGCTCGGTGGCGTCGAGGTGCACGTTGGCGCACCCATCGATCTCGCTCGCCAGACCTGTGAGCTCGAAGTAATGGGTCGCGAACAATGTGAAGGACTTCAGACGGGTGCCGATGTGCCGCGCCATCGCCCAGGCGAGCGAGAGGCCGTCGAACGTGCTCGTACCGCGGCCGATCTCGTCCATCAGGATCAGGCTGCGCGGTCCGGCGTTGTTGAGGATGTTGGCCGCCTCGGTCATCTCCACCATGAACGTCGAGCGGCCGCCGGCCAGGTCGTCCGCCGCACCGATGCGGGTGAAGATGCGATCCACCGGACCGAGCAGCGCCTCGGCGGCCGGCACGTAGCTGCCGATGTGCGCCAGGATCACGATGATCGCGGTCTGGCGCATGTAGGTGGATTTGCCGCCCATGTTCGGCCCGGTGATGACCAGCATCCGCCGCGCATCCTCGAGCGCCAGATCGTTCGGGACGAAGGCGCCCGCCGCGAAACGCTCCACCACCGGGTGACGGCCGGCGCGGATCCGGATCGCCGGGCTGTCGGTGAGCTCCGGGGCGCTCCACTCGAGTGCGCCGGCGCGCTCGGCGAGAGCCGCGAGGGCGTCGATCTGCGCGAGCGCGCCGGCAGTCTCCTGCAGGGGCGCGAGTCGCGCGATCAGCTCCGTGAGCACCGCTTCATAGAGCTCTTTCTCGCGTGCGAGTGCGCGCTCGCGCGCTCCGAGCACCTTGTCCTCGAAGCCCTTGAGCTCCGGGGTGATGAAGCGCTCGGCGGATTTCACCGTCTGGCGCCGCCGGTACTCCTGCGGCGCGCGCTCGGCATCCTTGCGCGGGATTTCGATGAAATACCCCTGGACCCGGTTGTAGCCGAGCTTCAGGGAGGCGATTCCGGTGCGCTCGCGCTCGCGCCGCTCGAGCTCGAGCAGGAACTCATCGGTGTGGGTGGCGATGCGCCGCAGCTCATCGAGCTCGGGGTCGTAGCCGGCGGCAATGACGTCCCCGTCGCGCAGGAACGTGGCCGGCTCCTCGGCGATCGCCCGGCCGAGCAGTCCGGTCTCGGCCTCGTGCGTGCCGATCCGTGTGCGGGTGAGGGCGATGAGCGGGGAGTCGATCGGTTCCAGTGCGGCGTGGACGGCGGGCAGTGCTGCGAGCGAGGCGCGCAGCTGCGTCAGATCGCGCGGGCGGGCCGAGCGCAGGGCCACGCGCGAGAGGATGCGTTCGATGTCGCCGATGGTGCGCAGCCGCTCGCGCAGCGCCTCGAAGCGGCGGCCCTCGAGCAGCGCGCCGACGGCCTGGTAGCGCTGGCGCAGGGCGTCTGAATCAGTGATCGGCCGATTGAGCCAGCGGCGCAGCTGCCGGGAGCCCATGGTCGTGGCACACACGTCGAGCACCGCGAACAGGGTCGCATCCTCGCGCCCGGTGAGACTGGCATCGAGCTCGAGGTTGCGGCGCGTCGCCGCATCGATCATGAGGCCCTCGCCGCGCTCCTCGACACTCAGTCCCCGGATGTGCGGCAGCGCGCTCTTCTGGGTGTCGCGCACGTATTGCAGCAGCGCGCCCGCGGCGGCAATTGCGAGCGGCAGCTCATCGGCCCCGAAACCCTTCAGATCGAGCGTGCCGAGCTGGTCGGTGAGCAGCCGCGAGGCGCTGGCGAGTTCGAAGTGCCAGGGCGAGCGGGTGCGCAGCGCCGCAGCGGTGCGCAGCGCGTCGCGCTCCCCTTCGGCCACCAGCAGCTCGGCCGGCTTGAGGCGCTCGAGCTCCGCCTCGAGCACCCCGACGCCGCTCGACTCGAGGACGGTGAAGCGGCCCGCTGCCAGGTCGAGCCAGGCGAGTCCGAAGCGCTCCCCGTCGCGCGCCGCCGCCGCGACCAGCGTGTCCTGGCGCTCATCGAGCAGCGCCGCATCGGTGACCGTACCCGGGGTGATGATGCGGACCACCTCGCGCTCGACGGGTCCCTTGGACTTCGACGGATCGCCCATCTGTTCGCAGATGGCCACGCTCTCGCCCTTGCGCACGAGCCGCTGCAGGTAGGACTCCACGCTGTGCACCGGCACCCCGGCCATCGGGATCGGCTGGCCGGCGGACTGGCCGCGCGAGGTGAGCGTGATGTCCAGCAGCGCCGCGGCGCGGCGCGCATCTTCGTAGAACATCTCGTAGAAATCGCCCATGCGGTAGAAGAGCAGCACGTCCGGATGGCTGCTCTTGATGCGCAGGTACTGCTGCATCATCGGCGTATGGGAAGTGACGGGTTCACTCAAGGGCTTGCGGTCCATATCGGGTGACGGCGAGCGGTGCAGAGTAGCCCGGCGGGTGCCGAAGTGCGAGCGCCCCCGGGGGGCGGAAAAGTCCTGCCGGCACGCGGTTCCCCGGAATTTGCCAAGCGTGCGCAAGGCGCGCATAAATTGCACCGCAATTGCGGGGACTCATTCAATCAGAGGACCTGTCCTGCCGGCATCCGGTTCTCATGCTCGCGATGGACGCGGCAGGGACGGCTGACTCGCAGGCCGGTGCGGATGTGTTCCGCCAGGCACGGCGGCCGGATTGAGACGCGGCCCGGCTGCTCGATGGGGAGTGCCGTTTTTTCACTGCAACACTTCGGAAGGAATCGATGTCATGAGACCGGTGAATTTGTCGGTCCTGCTGGCGCTATCGGTGCTGTTGGGAGGGTGCGCAAATACCGAAACGCTCACCGCGCAGACGGCGCATTTCGGGGTCTCGCGCGAGTTTTTGCTCAATGCAGAGAATGCCGGGTACGCCCCAAGAATCCGTCACGGCGAGACTGAGTTCTGCACTCACCAGGCGTCGTTCTCGTATATTTCACGGCTGCAATGCTTCGATGCGAGCGCCCTGCAGAGCCGTCTGCAGCAACAGGCGACGTTTCGCCGTTCGATTCGAAATGCCGTGAAGTCGGTGCCCGCGTCCTATTCGTCACCCTTCTCGGGGTGAGACTACCGGGACGGACTGCCTAGCTTGACCAACTGCCCGATCACACGGGCTCAATGCAAAGACAGCGCCCAGTCGGACGGTGTCGGGCTCATCGAGGTCGAGCTGACCGGGTCCGCTGCCGCGTTCGAACATGACGACGCCCGTGCCGCACGGGCTTTGGCCGGTTAAGCGGGTCGTGGCGCGATGCGCTTCAGGGGCCGCTGGCTCGTCAGTCGTGCGCAGCGCCGAGCGCTGCTATGCCAGCCGCGGCGCGGCGGGTTTCGCGCTTGAATAGAAACAGGGTCGTGAGCAGCAACGTCATCGGCACGAGCGAGAAATAGAATGCGTGGATGCCGCCGAAACGTGCGAACACGATCGCGGTGATGCGCGAGCCGAGCGTGCCGCCGAGCGCGGAGAACACCAGGATCAGTCCGGTCATGGCCGCGTGCGCGGGCTTCGGCAGCGCGCTCAATGCCACGGAGTTGATGACCGGGTAGATCGGTGCCATCAGCAGGCCGATCAGCGGGATCAGGTAGGCCGCGAGCGGCGCATGCAGCCAGCCGAACTGTCCGCCGCTGATCCCGCGGGCGAGCGGCAGCGTCACGATCATCAGCACGGCCATGCCGACGATGCACGTGTTGAGCAGCGGATACCAGGCAACCCGCCGCAGCAGCTGCCCGGCTGCGACGCGTCCGATGGCGATGGAGGCGGCCAGCATGCTCGCCATCTGCACGGCGACGGCATCCGGAAGCTTCAATACCTCGTTGTTGAAGGTCGGCAGCCAGGTGCCGAAGCTCTGCTCAATGAGCACGTAGAAGAACGTCGAGGCGAGGAAGACGTACACCATCGGGCGTAGCGCCGAGCCGCTGATCTGCGCCAGGGATGCGCGCACCGGCTGGGCCTTGCCGCGTGCCGCAGATTCGTCCAGGCGCGAGGTCCCCAGCAACGTCATCGCCACGATGCAGGCTCCGGCGATCACCCAGTACACACGCAGCCAGGCGATGCTGGCGGGCGCGTCGGAGCGGATGAACGCGCTGAACAGCCAGCCGGAGATCACCACCCCGACCATGAACAGGCCCTCGATGATATTGGTCAGGCGCGCGTGCTCGCTTTGGGTGCGCGTGAGCAGGCCGATCGCCCCGTAGACCGAAACCTTGGTGAGCGCGAAGGCGATCCCGACGCAGACGAACAGCAGCTCCGTGGTGCGAAATCCCGGAAAGAGCGGCATCAGCGTGCAGGCTGCGCCGACCACGGCCAGTCCGATCAGAATCGCGCGACGGTAGCCGAGCAGCGGCAGGAACGAGGCGACCGCGAACGAGGTGATCACGATCGGCAGATCCTTGAACAGCTCGAGCAGGCTCGCATCGGGCTTGCCGACCCGGAAGCTGTGGATCGACTGCAGGATCACCGTTCCGACGCTGTTCAGCAGGACCGCGAAGATCATGAAGCTCAGCGCCAGAGCGCCGATCAGCCGGTAGCGGTTTACGGGGTGCGGCATGTAGGGGCGGACTTTACGGGCAGCGTGGGCCCGTGGATGATAGCGAGATCCCGGACGGTGCGAACCTGCAGTGGTGGAACGCAAGAAGAAAGCCCCGAATACTCCGGCCAGCCTCACGATGGCGGACCTGGCCGGGCTCGCCGGCGTCTCGACGATCACGGTCTCGCGCGCGCTCTCCGGCAGCGCGCTCGTCAGTCCCGCGACCCGCGAACGCGTGCAGCAGCTGGCGCGCAAGCACGGCTACAAGCTCAACGTCAGCGCCCGTAACCTGCGCCTGCGGCGCTCCCACGCTGTGGCGGTGATCGTCGAGATGACACCGACGCCGGAGCGCACCATGTGGGATCCGTATCCTCTGGCGCTGCTCGGCGGGATTTCGCAGGAGCTGACCTCTGCCGGGTACAACGTGCTGCTCACCACGCGTCAGGCCGCGGGCGACGTCGCGGTGCAGGCCGCCGATGGACTGATCCTGCTCGGTCAGGGTGCGCATCAGGACGCGGTGCACGCCTACGACCGGCTGGGTCTGCCGATGGTGGTGTGGGGCGCCGCCGGGGTCGGCGGCGATGAGCACATCGTGGTCGGCAGCGACAACCGCCACGGCGGCATGAGTGTCGCGGAGCGCTTCGTCTCGCTCGGACGACGCCATCCGGTGTTCATTGGCAACCCCGATCACCCGGAGATGTCGCAGCGTTTCGCCGGCTTCGACGATGAGCTCGGCCGCCACGGCATCAAGCCGCAGCTGATGCGCCGCTCGGACTTCACCCTCGAGAGCGGCGTGCAGGCGGTGCGCGCGCTGCACAACCGCCGGGTCCAATTCGATGCGATCTTCGCCGGCTCCGATCTGGTGGCGATGGGGGCGATCCGTGCGCTGGTCGAGCTGGGCCAGAGCGTCCCGCAGGACGTCTCGGTGATCGGCTACGACGACACCCCGCAGGGGGCGACGTTTCTGCCGCCACTCTCGACCGTGCGGCAGAACTGGCAGGAGGGCGGAGTGCTGCTCGCGCGCAAGGTGCTCGGCATCATTCGCGGCGAGCCGGTCGAGTCCCAGATGCTGCCGACCGCGCTCGTGCTGCGCTCGACCTGAGCAGACCGCCTCAGGGGTTCAGGCCGATCTGCGCGTAGCGGCGCGCGGTGTCCGGATCGGCCTTCGCAGCGGCGGTGAAGTCCGCATGCGCCCCAGTGTCCGAGCCGCAGGTTCGCGAGCCCGCGACTGTTCAGGACGAACGTGGCGCCGGGCACGCCCTCGAGGGCCTGGGCGCACTCCCGCAGTGCCCGGTGCAGGTGGTGGTTGGACCCACACAGACCGGTCCGGGCGGCGCAGCGCGCGGCGTACACTGCGTCCATGAGCACTCCTGCCGTCACGGACCGTGAGTTGTACGCCCTCGCCGAGCAGGGCGGGCGGGCCCTGCGAACCGCGGGCCTCCGGATCGTCACGGCCGAGTCCTGCACGGCCGGATGGATCGCCAAGGCGCTCACGGACGTACCGGGCAGCTCGCGGTGGGTCGAGTGTGGCTACGTGACCTATTCGGATGCGGCCAAAAGGCGCGACCTGGGCGTCGCGGCCGCGACGCTCGCAACCCACGGCGCGGTGAGCGAAGCGGTGGTTCGGGAGATGGCCGAGGGCGCGCTGCGGGTCTCCGGCGCCGACCTCGCCGTGGCGGTGAGCGGGATCGCGGGCCCCGACGGCGGCAGCCCGGGCAAGCCGGTGGGCACGGTGTGGTTTGCGGTCGCGGCGCGCGCGCGGCATGAACTGCTGTGCAGCGTGCAGCACTTCGCGGGCGATCGCGACAGCGTGCGCCGCAGCACCGTGGCGCACGCGCTGCAGCAGGTGCTCGAGGTGCTCGGCGGCTTCGTGCCGTGACCGCCGGGACGGATCGTGGCCCGGTCCGGCCGGCCGAGCCGCCGTCCGAACCTCGCTCGTGCCGATTATTCTTCGCGCTCTGGCCCGATGAGGCCATGCGTGCACGGCTGGCGCGGGCGGTGCACGCGGCGGCCCGCGGTTGCGGTGGGCGGCCCATACCGCCCGAGCAATGGCATGTGACCCTGGCCTTCCTCGGTGCGGTGCCTTCAGCGAGGGTCGCGGCGCTCGCTGAAGTCGGGTCAGTCGCGGCACAGGTCGCGGGCGTACCGGCGGCCGGCCTCGAAGTGTCGCTCGGACGGCTCGTGGCCTGGCGCGCGCCGCAGGTTCTGTGCGTCCTGCCGGTCGAGCCGCCCGCGGCGCTCGGACGGCTGGCGCGAGGGCTGGGCGATACGCTGATCGCGGCGGGATTTGCTCCGGATGTCAAACCCTTCCGAGCGCATGTCACTGTGGCACGCAAAGTGACGCGGCCAAGTGAGCCTCGCGACGTGCCGGTGGTGCACTGGCGGTTCGAGCGCTTCGCGCTGATCGAAAGTCGCACCCTGCCAAGCGGTGCCGTATACAGTGTTGTCGAAACGTACCCACTGTGCAGCGGCGCATCGGCGCGAAAATAACATCTTGCGCATGCAACTGGGGTGCTGAGCACGGCCTCTTTGTGGGATAATTCACCCACCGCTCCGTTATCAAAACACCCGGGACACCCAGATGGAAGAGAATCGCAAAAAGGCGCTCGCCGCCGCTTTGGGCCAGATCGAGAAGCAGTTCGGCAAGGGTTCGGTCATGCGTCTCGGCGACGCCGCCGCTGCCTACGATGTCGAAGCCGTGTCGACTGGCTCGCTGGGGCTGGATATCGCGCTCGGCGTCGGCGGTCTGCCGCGTGGACGCGTGGTGGAGATCTACGGACCGGAATCCTCGGGCAAAACCACTCTCACGCTGCAGGTGATCGCCGAAGTGCAGCGCAGCGGCGGCACGGCGGCATTCGTCGACGCCGAGCATGCCCTCGACCCGGCCTACGCCGAGAAGCTCGGGGTGAACATCGCCGAGCTGCTCGTCTCGCAGCCGGATACCGGCGAGCAGGCGCTCGAAATCACCGACATGCTGGTGCGCTCCAACGCAGTCGACATCGTGGTGGTCGACTCCGTGGCCGCCCTGACGCCGAAGGCCGAAATCGAAGGCGAAATGGGCGAGATGCAGGTCGGTCTGCAGGCCCGCCTGATGTCCCAGGCGCTGCGTAAGCTGACCGGCAACATCAAGCGCTCCAACACCATCGTGATCTTCATCAACCAGATCCGTATGAAGATCGGTGTGATGTTCGGCAGCCCCGAGACCACCACCGGCGGTAACGCGCTGAAGTTCTACTCCTCGGTGCGGCTCGACATCCGCCGCATCGGTGCGATCAAGAACGGCGAGGAAGTGGTCGGCAACATGACCCGGGTCAAGGTGGTCAAGAACAAGGTCGCCCCGCCGTTCCGCGAGGCCGAATTCGAGATCATGTACGGCCTCGGGATCTCGCGCGAGGGTGAGATCATCGATCTGGGCAGCGCCCAGGAGATCATCGAGAAGTCCGGCGCCTGGTATTCCTACAAGGGCAACCGGATCGGCCAGGGCAAGGACAATGCCCGCACCTTCCTGCAGAACAACCCGGAAATCGCCCGGGAGATCGAGGCCGAAGTGCGCGCCCGGCTGCTGCCGGTCCGCCCGCCGCGCAGCACCGGTGGCGAAGCGGCTACGGCCTGAGGCGGCCGGCGACGCAAGCAGTGCCCGGGCCACCGCGCTCGGGCTGCTGGCGCGCCGCGATTACTTCAGCGCAGAGCTCACCCGCAAGCTGCGCGAACGCGGCTTCGAGGCGCAGGCCGCGGCCGATGCTCTCGAGGCGCTCGCCGCCGAACGGCTCCTCGATGATGCCCGCACCGTCGAGCGCTTCGTGGCGTATCGGGCCGGCCGCGGCCAGGGGCCGCTGCGCATCACGCTCGATCTGAAGGCGCTGGGTGCCCCGGCCGAGCTCATCGGTCCGGCGCTCGAGTCCGGGCCGGACTGGCGGGCTCTCGCCCGGGACGTGCGCCGCCGCCGGTTCGGGGCTGCGGCGCCGGCTGATTGGAACGAGCGGGCCCGGCAAGCGCGATTTTTGCAGTACCGGGGCTTTTCATCGGATGATATCCGGGCGGCCACTGGCGCCGAGCTCGAACTGGACTGACGAACTTGACCCGACCCCCCTCAATGGGCGCCGCCGATGTGCGCCGCGCCTTCCTCGAATTCTTCCGCGACCGCGGCCATACCGTCGTGCCCTCGAGCCCGCTCGTACCGGGCAACGATCCGACGCTGCTGTTCACCAATGCCGGCATGGTGCAGTTCAAGGACGTGTTTCTCGGCAAGGAGAAGCGCGAGTACGTACGCGCCGCGAGCAGCCAGCGCTGCGTGCGCGCCGGCGGCAAGCACAATGACCTGGAGAACGTCGGGTACACGGCCCGGCACCACACGTTCTTCGAGATGCTGGGGAATTTCTCCTTCGGGGACTACTTCAAGCGCGAGGCCATCGGGTTCGCCTGGTCATTCCTCACCGAGACGCTGAAGCTCGATCCGAAGCGTCTGTGGGTGACCGTGTATCGCGACGACGATGAAGCCGCGGACATCTGGCTGAAGGAGATCGGCGTGTCCGCCGAGCGTTTCTCGCGCCTCGGGGAGAAATCGAACTTCTGGGCGATGGGCGACACCGGGCCCTGCGGCCCGTGCAGCGAGATCTTCTACGACCACGGCGCCGAGGTGCCCGGCGGTCCGCCCGGATCCCCCGACGAGGACGGGGACCGGTACGTGGAGATCTGGAACCTGGTGTTCATGCAGTTCGAGCGTGCCGCCGACGGCACGCTCTCGGCGTTGCCGAAGCCCTCGGTGGACACCGGCATGGGGCTTGAGCGGATCTCGGCCGTGCTGCAGGGCGTGCACTCGAACTACGACATCGATCTGTTCCGCACCCTGATCGCAGCGGCCGCCGAGCTGGCCGGTACCGCCGATCTGACCTCGAGCTCGCTGCGGGTGATCGCCGATCACATCCGCGCCTGTACCTTCCTCGTGCTCGACGGGGTGCTGCCCTCGAACGAGGGTCGCGGCTACGTGCTGCGCCGCATCATCCGCCGGGCGGTGCGTCACGGCTACAAGCTCGGGATCTCAGAGCCCTTCTTCTACAAGCTGGTCGCCGTGCTCGAGCGTGAAATGAGCGGCGCCTATCCGGAGCTGACCCGGGGCCGCGCGCAGGCCGAACGCGTGCTGCGCCAGGAGGAAGAGCGCTTCGCCGAGACCCTCGCCAAGGGGATGGCCTTGCTCGAGGGGGCGATTGGTGATCTCGGCCCCGGGGGCGCCGCCGGCGCCGTGATTCCCGGTGAAGTGGTCTTCAAGCTCTACGACACGTATGGCTTCCCCGCCGACCTCACCGCGGACATCGCGCGTGAGCGCGGCCTCGGTATCGATCAGGCCGGGTTCGATGCGGCTATGGAGACGCAGCGACGTCGCTCGCAGGAGGCGAGCAAGTTCGGGGTCGATCTGCGCGGCGGCGCGGCAATCGATGTGCGCACGGCGTTCGAGGGCTACGAGCAGACGCAGGCCGAGGGCCGGGTCGTGGCGCTGCTGCGCGACGGGGCGCAAGTCGAGCAGATCAGCGCCGCAGAGTCGGCCGAAGTCGTGCTCGAGCGCACGCCGTTCTACGCTGAATCGGGCGGGCAGGTCGGCGATACCGGGATCCTGGCGGCTGCCGGTGTCCGTTTCGAGGTCACCGACACGCGCAAGCGCGGTGCCGCCCATGTTCACATCGGGCGCGTGGCCGAAGGGCGCATTCGCGTGGGTGATACGCTCCGCGCGACGGTCGACGCAGAGCGTCGACGCGCCACGGCGCGCAATCACACGGCGACGCATCTGCTGCATGCGGCGTTGCGGGAGCTCCTCGGATCTCACGTCCAGCAGAAGGGCTCGCTGGTCGCGCCGGACCGGCTGCGCTTCGATTTTTCGCATCCGGAACCGGTGAGCACCGAAGCGCTGGTGGCGATCGAGCGGCGGGTCAATGCGCAGATCCGTGCCAATGCGCCGGCCGAGACGCGGCTGATGGACTACGAGCACGCCGTCGCCGAAGGCGCCATGGCGCTCTTTGGCGAGAAGTACGACCGCGACGTGCGCGTGCTGCGGGTCGGGGATTTCTCAATGGAACTGTGTGGTGGCACGCACGTCGAGCGTGCTGGAGACATCGGACTGTTCAAGATCGTCAGTGAGAGCGGTGTGGCCTCCGGCGTCCGGCGCATCGAGGCCGTCACCGGGGAAGGGGCTGTCGAGTTCGTCGAGCAGAACGAGGCGCTGCTGAAGGAGTTGGCGCACCTGGTGCGCGGATCGCGCGAGGACGTGACCGACAAGGTGCGCGAGGCGCTCGAGCGGGTGAAGCAGATGGAGCGGGAAGTGCGCACCCTCAAAGACCGGCTCGCGTCCGGCCAGGGGGTCGACCTGGCGGCGCTCGCGCGCGAGATCCGAGGGGTGAAGGTGCTGGCTACGCAGGTGGCCGACGCCGATGCGGCTGCGCTGCGCAGTGCCGTGGACGGGCTGAAGGAACGGCTGAAATCTGCGGTCATCGTGCTCGCCTCGGTACAGGCACCGGACAAGATCGTGCTGGTTGCGGGCGTCACCGCGGACCAGACGGCCCGCATCAAAGCCGGTGAGCTGGTCGGAACCATCGCGGCCCGCATCGGTGGCCGCGGCGGTGGGCGGGCGGATTTTGCCCAGGCCGGCGGGACTAATCCCGCCGAGCTCGAGGCTGCGCTCGCCGCCGTAGGGGAGTGGGTGGAGGGGCGCCTCACGGGGTGATATGGCGGATTGCACGGATTCCCGGCACGGCCAAAGGGTGTACCCTCAGCCGTGAGGAGGTCGAGCCATGCTCATATTGACCCGAAGAGTAGGCGAGACGCTGATGATCGGAGACGCGGTCTCGGTGACCGTCCTCGGCGTCAAGGGGAACCAGGTGCGGATCGGCATCCAGGCGCCGAAAGACGTCTCGGTCCACCGCGAGGAGATCTACAGACGCATCCAGC
>JAJZSQ010000032.1 GCA_021849615.1 Pseudomonadota bacterium | reverse complement strand
GATGGCCTGGTACAGCGAGTCGACGAACGCGGCGCACGCCGGCGTCGACCCGGAGGTGATCTTGCGCACCGTGGCGAGGCGATGCTCCTTGTCACCGGGGTTGATGCGCTCGGGGCTGTAACCGACGAAGAAATCGCGGTTGAAGGTCAGGCCGGAGCTCCGCTCGAGCAGCGGCACGCAGACCTCCTCGGTGCAGCCGGGGTAGACGGTGGATTCATAGATGACCACGTCGCCACGCTTGAGGACCGAGCCGACACTGGCCGTCGCGGCATTGAGTGCGCCGAGGTCGGGCCGCTTGTACATGTCGATTGGCGTCGGCACCGCCACAATGTAGATGCGGCAGCGACGCAGATCGTTCAGCTGCGTCGTAAAGGCGAGGTGTTTCGCGAGCGCCAGTTCCCGATCGCTCACCTCCAGGGTGTCGTCCCTCCCGGCGCGCAGTTCCGCGACGCGGCGGGCCTTGACGTCAAACCCTACGGTCGGGAAACGCTTGCCGAACTCCACGGCGAGCGGCAGGCCGACGTAGCCGAGGCCGACGATGCCGAGGCGGCGATTACGCAGATTGAACACGCGGTGTCTCCTCGCGCCCGTCGCTCGTGATGGTGCGCAGCTGGCGTGTTGGAGTCTGTCACGCCCCGCACCGCGGGCTATAGGTAGCTGCCGCAGCGATGCGTCACGGCAGGTGCTCGCGCGCCAGGTATTCGGCGCTCTGCATCTCGATGAGCCGGCTGGCAGTGCGCTGGAACTCGAAGCGCAACCGCTCACCGCGGTACAGGGCGTCCGGGGCGGCGGCAGCCGAGACCACGAGCTTGACGTTGTGGTCGTAGAGCTCATCGACGAGTCCGATGAAGCGCCGCGTTTCATCGTGGCGGCTCTCGTCGAGCTGCGGGACTTGCTCGAGCAGTACGGCCGGGTACAGCCGCGCGATCTCGATGTAATCGTCCGCACTGCGCGGCCCGGCGCACAGAGCCTCGAAGCCGAACCACACCGCACCGTCGCTGTGGCGCACGATCGGGATGGGTCGCTCGTTGATCTCGAGCGGCGCCTCGCTCCACTCGGCGTGTTGTGCGAGCTCATCGAACAGTGCCCCGAGACGGGCCGCGGTGTCGGGCGCATCGCTCGGCAGGTAGGTGCCCGCCTGCGTGAGCTGGCGCAGCCGGTAATCGCTGCCGCCGTCGACCGGGACGACTTCGGTGTGCCGCTCGAGCAGCGCGATCGCCGGCAGAAATCGCTGGCGCTGAAGTCCGTCGCGATACAGCTCAGCCGGTGGGCTGTTGGAGGTGGCCACCAGGGTGACGCCTCGTCTGAACAGCCCGTCGAACAGTCCGCCGAGGATCATCGCATCCGCGATGTCGCTCACGAACAGCTCATCGAAGCACAGCACGCGCGTGTCGGCGGCGATTCGCTCGGCGAGCACCTCGAGCGGCGAGGCGTGTTCGCCGAGGCGCTTCAGTTCCGCGTGCACCTCGTGCATGAAGCGGTGGAAGTGCCGGCGGCGCCGTTCGGGAAACGTCAAGCTCTGAAAGAACAGATCCATCAGCCAGGTCTTGCCGCGGCCGACCGGACCCCACAGGTAGATGCCGCGGGGTGCGGCACCACCGCGGTGCGTCAGACGATGCAACATGCGTCGCGCGGCGGACCCCTGTGCCGGTTGCGCATTGATCAGACGTGCGCGCAGGTTCTCCAGGCGTGCGAGCACGGCGAGCTGTGCCGGGTCACTCCGGTAGCCGCGCGTGCCCAGTTGCTGCGTGTAGAGCTCGCGCAGCGTCGGCGCAGCCGACTGATCCATGCGTGCTGCGTCCTCAGCCGCCGAGTTCGGGCAGGTTGCGGAAGTGCTCGAGCGCCTCGGGGTTCGCGAGCGCCTCGACGTTGAGCACGGGTCTGCCGTGGATGACTTCGCGCACGGCGAGCTCGGTCAGCTTGCCGGAGCGGGTTCTGGGGATGTCGGGGACGGCGATGATCTTTGCCGGCACGTGCCGCGGCGTGGTGCTGGTGCGGATCGCGGTGCGGATGCGATCTTTGAGGGACTTGTCGAGGTCAACGCCGTCCTGCAGGCGTACGAACAGGATCACGCGCACGTCGCTCTGCCAGTCCTGGCCGACGGCGATGGCCTCGGTGATTTCGGGCAGACTTTCCACGGCGGAGTAGATCTCGGCGGTGCCGATGCGTACGCCGCCCGGATTGAGTACGGCATCGGAGCGGCCATAGATGACGATGCCGTCGTGCTCGGTGAGTTCCGCGTAATCGCCGTGATGCCACACTCCGGGGAAGCGCTCGAAGTAGGCGGCGCGGTATTTCTGTCCGTCGGGATCGTTCCAGAAGGCCACCGGCATGGAGGGGAACGGCGCGGTGCAGACCAGCTCGCCACGCTCGGCGCGCACGGGCCGCCCGGCCGGATCGAAGATCTCCACGCGCAGGCCGAGGCCGCGACACTGCAGCTCGCCGCGGTAGACCGGGAGCGTGGGGCAGCCCAGGGCGAAGCACGAGACGATGTCGGTTCCGCCGGAAATCGAAGCGAGCTGCAGATCGGCCTTGATGGCGCGGTAGACGAACTCGAAGCCTTCCGGCAGCAGCGGCGAGCCGGTGGAGAGGATCGAGCGTAGCGCGCCGAGATCGACTTCGCGCTCCGGGGTGTAGCCGTTTTTCTCCAGCGCCGAGAGGTATTTGGCGCTGGTGCCGAACACCGTGATGCGCTCGCGCGCGGCCAGGCGCCACAGCACCCCGGGGTCGGGGTGAAAGGGGTTGCCATCGTAGAGGATCAGCGTCGCGCCGGTGGCGAGCGCACTCGCCAGCCAGTTCCACATCATCCATCCGCAGGTGGTGTAGTAGAAGATCTGGTCGGAGCGCTGCAGATCCACGTGCAGCAGGTGCTCTTTCTGATGTTGCAGGAGCGTGCCGCCGGCACCGTGCACGATGCATTTCGGCACCCCGGTGGTGCCGGAGGAGAACAGGATATAGAGCGGGTGGTTGAACGGCAGTAGCGTGAAGCGCAGCGGCGCACCGCGCGTGCCGAAGTGTTCCCAGAGCGTGGCGCGCGCCGCGGCGTTCCCGAGTCGCTCGAGTACCGGTGCGGCGCTGACGTACGGGATCACGATGAGGCGCTCGACGCTCGGCAGCTGCCGGACGGCCTCTCCGATCGGACCGAGCGAGTCGAGCGTCTTGCCGGTGTAGAAGTACCCGTCGGCGGTGAACAGCACCTTCGGGGCGATCTGCCCGAACCGATCGAGCAGGCCGTGCACGCCGAAGTCCGGCGAGCACGACGACCAGATCGCCCCGAGGCTCGCCGTGGCCAGCATGGCGATGAGGGTCTGGGGCAGGTTCGGCAGGTAGCCGGCGACCCTATCGCCGGGACCGACACCCGCTTCGCGCAGCCCGGCGGCGATGCGCGCGACCTCATCGGCGAGTTGCCGGTAGGTCAGGCGCTGTTCGGCGCCGCGCTCGTTGCTGAAGGTGATCGCGGCGTGGTCGTCGCGGTAGCGCAGCAGGTTCTCGGCGAAGTTCAGGCGGGCCGTCGGGAAGAACCGCGCCCCCGGCATCCGCTCGGGGTGCTCGATCGCGGGGCCCTCGCCCCACTCGGCGCGCACGTCGGCGAAGTTCGCCAGCTCGCTCCAGAACTCACCGGGTTCGCTCACCGACCACGCATAGAGGGCCGCATAGCCCTCGAGCGCGAGCCCGCGACGGGCATTCACCCGGGCGATGAAGCGTGTCACGTTCGCCGCAGCCACGCGCTGCGCAGAGGGTGTCCAGATCGGATCCATGGCCGCTACAGGGACTGATAGTTGGGTCCGGAGCCGCCCTCCGGAGGCGTCCAATCGATGATGGCGTAGGGGTCCTTGATGTCGCAGGCCTTGCAGTGCACGCAGTTGGCCGCGTTGATCTGCAGCCGCCGTCCCCCGGCATCCTCGACCATCTCGTAGACGTTGGCCGGGCAGAAGCGCTGGCAGGGATTGCCGAACTCGCGCGTGCACCGCTCGACGCAGATCGACGGATCGCGCACCTTCAAATGCGCCGGCTGATGCTCATCATGGCTGGTGGAGGCGAAAAACACCGCCGCCAGCCGATCGCGCGGCGGGAGCGTGCGCTCCACCCAGTGACGCTCCGGCGAGGCGTAGTCCGCGAGCGAATGCAGGCGCTGATAATCGGCTTTGCGGGGCTTGAGCGTCCAGGGGGTGCGCCCGCCGGTCAGCGACTCGAGCGCGGAGTTGGCGAGGCCGAACCACAGACCGCGTTTGAATCCGGGCTTGAAGTTGCGCACGGCGCGCAGCTCCTGACCGCCGGCCGAGGCACGCCAGCGCGCATCGAAGCCTTGCGGCGATCCGGTTTCGGCCAGATGCTCCGCGGCGAGCATGCCGCTGCGGATCGCCTGGTGCACACCCTTGATCTTCGGCACGTTCACGCCGCCGGCCGCATCGCCGATCAGCATCGCGCCGGGCATCTCCAGACGCGGGATACTCTGCCAGCCGCCCGCGGCGATGGTGCGCGCCCCGGCGGCGAGGATCTCTCCCCCTTCGAGCAGTGGCTTGACGCTCGGGTGGTGTTTGAACTGCTGGAATGCCTCGAATGGCGAGAGGCGCGGGTCCTCGTAGTCGAGTCCGACGACGAAGCCGACGTATACCCGGTTCTCGCTGAGGTGGTAGATGAAGCTGCCGCCGTAGGTGCGCGTATCGAGCGGCCAGCCGACGCTGTGCTGAATCAGCCCCGGACGCACCCGCCCCTCGGGCAGCTGCCACAGTTCCTTCAATCCCAGACCGTAGGTCTGCGGCGCGCACCCGGCGTCGAGTTCGAAGCGCCGGATCAATTGCTTCGAGAGACTCCCGCGCGCCCCTTCGGCGAGGATCGTCGTGCCGGCCAGGATCTGCGCACCCGGCGTGTAGTTCGCGCCGGGCTCACCGTCTTTCTCCAGGCCCACATCCCCGAGCCGGACCCCGAGCACCGCCCCGTCGGTTCCGAGCACAGGTGCGGCCGCGGCGAAGCCCGGGAAGATGTCCACGCCCAAGCCTTCGGCCTTTTGCGCGAGCCAGGCGGTGAGCAGCCCGAGCGAGACGATGAAATTGCCGCGGTTGTGCAGCTGTGCAGGCAGCGGCAGACGAATCTTCCCGGTGCGCGTCAGCAGATGCATCTCATCACGGGCCGTCGGCACGCAGATCGAGGGTGGCGATTGGCGCCACTCCGGCGCCAATGCATCGAGCGGGCCGGGTTCGATGACCGCTCCGGACAGCGCGTGCGCGCCGACGTTCGCGGCTTTTTCCAGCAGGCAGATGTTCAGCTCGGGTTTGAGCTGTTTCAGGCGGATCGCGCAGGCAAGCCCCGCCGGTCCTGCCCCGATGATCGCGACGTCGTATTCCATGACATCGCGTTCGACCTCGGCGGCCGCCGTGCTGTTCATTGCGGCTGCATCCGCACGGCGCCGTCCAGGCGGATGGTCTCGCCGTTGAGCATGGGGATCGTGAACGCCGCACCGACCAGCTGCGCGAACTCCTCCGGCTTGCCGAGGCGGTGCGGGAAGGGGATCTGCGCGGCGAGCGAGGCCTGCAGTTCGGCGGTCATGTTCGCCACCATCGGTGTGAGGAAAATGCCGGGCGCGATCGCGATGCAGCGGATGCCGAAGCGCGCCAGCTCGCGCGCCATCGGCAGCGTCATGCCGGCGAGCGCCGCCTTGGTGGCCGAGTAGGCCGCCTGGCCGATCTGACCCTCGAATGCCGCGACCGACGAGGTGTGCACCAGCAGGCCGCGCTCGCCGTCCTCGCTCGGCGTGTTGTGCTGCATCAGTGCGGCGGCGGCCTTGTCGCAGAGGAACGTGCCGATCAGATTGACCTGGACGACTTTGGCGAAGAACTCCCCGCTCATCGGACCGTTCTTGCCGAGCACGCGACCGGCGCCGATGACCCCGGCGCAGTTGACCAGCAGATTCAGGCCCTCGAGGCGCTGCTGCGCCTCGGCCATGGCCGCCTCGACCCCTCGCTCCGAGGTGACGTCGCAGTGCACGAAGTGCGCCTGCGGTGCGAGTGCGGCGGCGGCGGCCCGGCCGGCGTCATCCTGTACATCGAGCAGGGCCACCCGGGCGCCCTGCGCGATCAGGTGACGGGCAGTGGCCTGTCCGAGTCCCGAGGCGCCCCCGGTGATGGCAGCGCGCGCATCTTGAATCTTCATCGTGCCCCCTTCGCTGTAAATGCGTCGGCTTAGCCGACCGTCTCGACCGCCACGGCCACGGCCTCGCCGCCGCCGATGCACAGCGCGGCGATGCCGCGCCGCGCGCTGCGGGCCCGCAGCGCGTGCAGCAGCGTCGTGAGAATGCGCGCGCCGGTCGCACCCAGCGGGTGGCCGAGCGCACAGGCGCCGCCGTTGACGTTGACGCGTGCAGGATCGAGTTTCAGATCATGGATCGCCGCCAAGGTCACGGCGGCGAACGCTTCGTTGATCTCATACAAATCGACGTCCTCGGCCTTCCAGCCGGTGGCCGCGAGCACTTTGCGGATCGCTCCGACCGGCGCGGTCGTGAACCATTCCGGCTCCTGTGCGTGGCTTGCATAGGCGAGTACGCGCGCGAGCGGCTTCACGTCACGCTCTGCCGCGGCCTGCGCGCTCATCACCAGCACTGCCGCCGCGCCATCGGCGATCGAGGAGGCGCTCGCAGCGGTCACCGTTCCGTCCTTGCCGAAAGCGGGCTTGAGCGTCGGGATCTTCTTGATGTCGCAGGTGCCGGGGGTTTCGTCGTGCTCGATCAGTGATTCGCCCTTGCGCGTCTTGACGGTCACCGGGGTGATTTCGCCGGCGAATGCGCCGCTCGCGGCCGCGAGTGCCCGCCGCACCGATTCGCTCGCGAAGGCGTCCTGCTGCTCGCGCGTGAACCCGTAACGCGCGGCCGTGGCATCGGCGAAGCAGCCCATGAGCTTGCCGTCGAAGGGGCTCTGCAACCCGTCGAGAAACATGTGATCGAGCACCTCGCCGTGGCCCATGCGGTAGCCGCCACGGGCCTTCTGCAGCAGGTACGGCGCCTGGGTCATCGACTCGAAGCCGCCGGCGAGCACGATCTGCGCGCTGCCTGCACGGATCTGATCGGCGGCCATCATGACCGTCTTCAGTCCCGAGCCGCACATCTTGTTGACGGTGGTCGCCGGGGTGGCGAGCGGCACCCCGGCGGCAATCGCGGCCTGGCGCGCCGGCGCCTGGCCGAGGCCGGCCGGCAGCACACAGCCGAGGATCACCTCCTCGACGTCGGCGGGCGCGACCGCTGCGGCCTCGAGGGCCCCTTTGAGCGCGGCGGCCCCGAGCGCCGGGGCGCTGACCGGGGTGAACACGCCCTGGAACGCCCCGAGCGGGGTGCGCTGCGCGGCGGCAATGATGATTTCGGTATTCGACATGGACAAACCTCTGTGGACTGTCGGGCCTTCAGCGGCGCGCGCGCCCGGCCACGGCGCCGCCCGTGCGGCGTGTGGCCTCGGCGCTCACTCGCGGGATCAGCCCGTTTTCGAAGACGGAAATGAAGGCGGCGGCGATCTGCGCGCCGGTCATGGACTGGTTTTCCCGATACCAGTGCGCGATCCAGTTCAGTGCCCCGGCGAGTGCGAAGGCCGTCATCTTCGGATCGCAGGGATGAATCGAGCCGTCCTGCACGCCCTCGCGCAGCAGACGGCGGATGCCCTGGTCGATTTCGGATTTCAGCGACTTGATGTGCGCGCTCATCACCGGGGAGAGGTCCTGGTCCTCGGCGCGCACCATGCACCAGCCGAACTCCGAGGCCACGGCCTGCCCGTAATGGCCGAGCACCGCCTGCAGCCGCACCCGCGCGCTCGCCTTCAGCCGGCGCACCTTGCGAAAGGCGCTGCGGATCGGCTCGATGCCGGCCACGAAGCACTCGAACAGGAGCTGTTCCTTGTTCGAGACGTAATAATACACTGTCGGCTTGCTAACCTTCAGTGCCGCGGCGATGTCATCGAGCGATGTGTTGTGATAGCCCTTGTGATTGAAGGCGTGCGCGGCGGCACGAATGACCGCCTCGCGTTTGATCTGCCGGTCGCGGGCACGCTCGCCGCTGGCGCGCCACGGCGAGCCGCGCGCACCGGCGGCCGAGGTGCCGGCCGGGCCGGTCTCGGGAGCGGCTCGTCCGGGCGCTGTTTTGCGTCGACTGGTTGCCATGCCGGTTCTGGAGGGCCCGTCGCGAGGCGCGGCCCGGAGGCAGTGAGTATAGCCGCACGGCGCCGGTTCTGCGCGTTCTGCAACCGTGCATCGCTCGGCAATCGGGCCTTGCGTCACACGCTCGCGGGGCCGCCCGCGTCGGACCCGGCCGACGCGTTGACCGGCCGGGCAGCGCTGTATCATACTGGTGAGTAGCTATCCTACCGGCGCGTAAAGACCTTTCCCGCCCAGCGCCCAGCGAGCGAACCATGTCATCGAAGCACACGAGTGCCGTCCCTTCCGCCCGTGCCGAGGACCCGGTCCCGGCGCGTCTCGATCGACCGCTGCGCTTCATCTCGGCCGCCTCGCTGTTCGACGGTCACGATGCGGCCATCAACATGATCCGCCGCCTGTTGCAGGCACACGGCGCAGAAGTGGTGCACCTCGGGCACAACCGCAGCGTTGCGGAGATCGTCCGCGCGGCGATCCAGGAAGATGCCGATGCGGTCGCCGTGAGCTCCTACCAGGGTGGTCACAACGAGTATTTTGCCTACATGGTCGACATGCTGCGCGAGCGCGGCTGCGAGCATATCCGGGTGGTGGTCGGCGGCGGGGGCACCATCGCCCCGCAGGAAATCGAAGCGCTGGAGCGCCACGGCGTCGAGCGCATCTATACCCCCGAGGACGGCCGCCGGCTCGGACTCGACGGCATGATCAGTGACGTGTTCACCCGCGTGCGCGCCGCGCGCTGGCCGGGCTATGAGCACGGGCCGCTCTCAGCGCGCGAGCCGGCGCAGATCGCGCGCGCGATCACGGTGCTCGAGAATGCCGTGTCCGGGGACCCGCAGCTCGAGCAGATCCGCCGAGCCGTGCAGCGCTCACCGAACCGAGTGCCGGTGGTCGGGATCACCGGCAGCGGCGGGGCGGGCAAATCCAGCCTCACCGATGAGCTGCTCGGGCGTCTGACGCGGGAATTTCCAGACCGCCGGATCGCCGTGGTGGCGATGGATCCGACCCGCCGACGCAGCGGCGGAGCGCTGCTCGGGGACCGCATCCGCATGAACAGCCTGGATTCGGATGCCATTTTCATGCGCTCACTGGCCACGCGCCGCCAGCACATGGCCACTGCGGCGGTGCTGAAGGACGTGATCCAGCTGTACCAGGCGGCCGGATTCGACCTGGTCCTGGTCGAGACGGCCGGAACCGGTCAGGCCGACAGCGAAATCGTCGATCTGGTCGACCTGTCGATGTACGTGATGACCAGCGAGTACGGCGCGGCCAGTCAGCTCGAGAAGATCGACATGCTGGACTACGCCGACCTGGTCGTGCTCAACAAGAGCGACAAGCGCGGTGCACACGACAGTTTGCGCGACGTGCGCAAACAGTGGCGGCGCAATCATCCGGCGCAGCGGGAACTGGCCGACGCGGATCTGCCCGTGTTCCCGACCGTCGCCAGCCGTTTCAACGACCCCGGGGTGAATCGGCTGTTCGCGGCGTTGTGCGCGGCGCTCACCGAGAAGCATATCGGTGCAGCGCGCTGGGAGAGCGCGCCGGTGGTCGATGCGGTCGGGGCGGGCGCCCGCGAGCCGCTGATTCCGGGGGCGCGGGTGCGCTACCTGGCCGAGATCGCTCGTCACGGACGTTCCGAAAGCGAGAGCATCGAGCGCCGCGCCGAAGCCGCGCGGCGCGCCCAGGGCTTGTACCAGGCGCTCGAAGTGCTGGGCGATGAGGCGCTGCCGGCACCGCTCGAGCCGTATCCGGAGGCGGCGCTGCGCGAGAGCGCAGACGTCTCCCGCGCCGATCTGCGTCGGGCCTACACCCGTGCCCTGGCCGAGGTGGGGGCCGAGGGTGTTGCGGTGCTCAAGGCTTGGCCGGCCCGCGTGCAGGCGGCCGCCGCCGATACCTACTCGTACCCCGTGCGCGGCCGCGAGGTGAGGGGCGAGAACTACACCGAGACCCTCTCGCACCAGCGGGTGCCGAAGATCGCGGTGCCGAAGCTGCGCGACTGGGGTGAGCAGCTGCGCTTCATCTGCACTGAGAACCTGCCCGGCGCCTTCCCGTACACCGGGGGGGTCTATCCGTACCGGCGCGAAGAAGAGGATCCGACCCGCATGTTCGCCGGCGAGGGCGCTCCGGAGCGCACCAACCGGCGGTTTCATTACCTGGCGCAAGGGCATGGTGCGGCGCGCCTGTCCACGGCGTTCGATTCCACGACGCTCTATGGCGAGGACCCGGATACCCGGCCCGACATCTACGGCCGCACGGGCAATTCCGGCGTGTCGGTCGCCACGCTCGATGACATGAAGAAGCTCTACTCGGGCTTCGATCTGGCGCGGCCGACGACCTCGGTGTCGATGACCATCAATGGCCCGGCGCCGATGATCCTGGCGATGTTCCTGAACACCGCGATCGACCAGCGGGTCGAGCGTTACCTGCGTGCCGAGGGTCGCTGGCGCGAAAGTGAGCAGCGCATCGAGGCGCTGCACCGCGCCTCGGCCGAGCGTGGCGTTGCACCGCCGGCTTACCGCGGCGAGCTGCCGCCGGGCCACGACGGTTCTGGGCTCGCGCTGCTCGGAGTCACGGGCGATCAGCTGCTCGAGCCGGAAGTCTACGAGCGCATCAAGGCGGAGACCTTGAGCGCGGTGCGCGGCACGGTGCAGGCAGACATCCTCAAAGAGGACCAGGCGCAGAACACGTGCATCTTCTCCACCGAGTTCGCGCTGCGCATGATGGGCGACGTGCAGCAGTACTTCATCGAGCAGCGGGTCCGCAATTTCTACTCCGTGTCGATTTCCGGCTACCACATCGCCGAAGCCGGTGCGAACCCGATCTCGCAGCTCGCCTTCACGCTCGCTAACGGCTTCACCATCGTCGAGTACTACCTGGCGCGCGGCATGAAGATCGATGACTTCGCGCCGAATCTGTCGTTCTTTTTCTCCAACGGCATGGATCCGGAGTACGCTGTGATCGGGCGGGTCGCCCGACGCATCTGGGCGCGTGCAATGCGCGATCTGTATCGCGCCGGGCCGCGCAGCCAGATGCTCAAGTACCACGTGCAGACCTCCGGGCGCAGTCTGCATGCGCGCGAGATCGCCTTCAACGACATCCGCACGACCCTGCAGGCGATGTACGCGCTGTTTGACAACTGCAACAGCCTGCATACCAACGCCTACGACGAGGCGCTCACCACGCCGACCGAGGAGAGCGTGCGCCGGGCGGTGGCGATCCAGCTGATCATCAATCGCGAGCTGGGGTTGAACAAGACCCAGAACCCCTGGCAGGGCTCGTTCGCCCTCGAATACCTCACCGACATGGTCGAGGAGGCGGTGTATCGGGAATTCGAGGCGCTCACCGAGCGCGGCGGTGTGCTCGGCGCCATGGAAACCATGTACCAGCGGGGTAAGATCCAGGAAGAGTCGCTCTACTACGAGACCCGCAAGCACGACGGCAGCCTGCCCATCGTCGGCATCAACACCTTTCTGTCGAAGTCGGATGCGCAGAGCGAGCATGCGCACGCCGAGCTGATCCGCTCGACGGAGGAGGAGAAGCAGGCTCAGGTTGCCGCGGTGCAGGCCTTCCAGGCGCGCAACGCCGAGCGCTGCGCGCAGGCGCTCGCACAGCTGAAGGAAACCGCACGGGGCGGTGGCAACGTGTTCGAGGCGCTGATGCAGACCGTCAAGGTCTGCTCACTCGGCCAGATCTCCCACGCCCTCTACCAGGTCGGCGGCCGCTACCGGCGCAATATGTGAGGACAGATCCGGCTCCCCGAGCACGCTGAGGATGGCCGCGCGCGCCTGCTCGCGCAGCAGAGCGGCGCGCTGCGGGGGCGGGACGTCCGGCGGGGCGATGGGCGGGAGAATCTGTACCTCGAGCCGGGCCGGACGGGGCAGCTCGCCGCGCGGGGAGAGCGCGGCGCGGGTGCCGCGGACCACGGCGGGCACGACCGGGCAGCCGGCCCGTGCGGCCGTGGTGAAGGCACCGCTGTGAAACTTCAGCAGGCCCGGGGTCGGGGTGAACGTGCCCTCGGGAAAAAACACCAGGGATTGTCCGGCGCTCGCCGTGCGCAGCACGCGCAGCGCATCGGCCGCGCCGCGCCGTCGATCGAAGCGCTCGACGAACTGCGAGCCGATGCGCTTCAGGAAGGCGCCGGCGAGCGGCACGCTCGCCATTTCGCGTTTGATGACGAAGCCGAACCGAGCCGGCAGCGCTGCGGTGAAGACCGGCCCGTCGAGGTAGCTGGCATGGTTGGCGACCACTACGCACTGACCGCTCGGCAGGTGCTCGAGTCCCCGCACCGTCAGGCGCATGCCGGCGCCGACGAGCAGCAGCCGCGCCATGCGCCGGGCCGCAGCCCGGCGGCGCGCGAGGCCCGGCAATGCCGTGGCGAGCAGCAGCGCCCCTACGCCCATGACCACAAACAGCGCCGCGGCGTACAGCGAGAAGGCGAGCCTCAGCGGCAGCAGGGCGAGCGAGCGCCGCGGGGCGGATGTCGAGGGTTCCTGGAGCATCGTACGATCGGCGCGTCGGGTATTGTGAACAGATTCTCTATTACGTTAACAAGAGGGCCTGAGTGTGATCATCATCACATCGCCGCGTGGCGAATGATCACCATACTGCGCCTGCCACCGTGGCGCTGGAGTTTCTGCCGACAGGGCCCAGTCTGTCGCACGGCGCATACGGACCAGCAGCGAGACGGAAATTGTCGAACGATTCTCCCGTAATTGCCAAGCCTCTCCAGCCTGACGCGGATCCGGCGGTCACCCGCTTTCTGGACACCGTGTGGATGGAGCGCGGGCTTTCGGCCAATACGCTCGCAGCGCATCGTGCCGATCTCACCGCGCTGTCGCGCTGGCTGACGGAGCGACAGGTTCCGATCCTCGGCACGAGCCGCCTGGATGTGCAGGACTTCATTGCCTGGCGCGTGCAGGCGGGGGCTCGACCCCGCTCGACGGCGCGCCAGCTCTCGAGCTTTCGCCGCTTCTTCCGCTACCTGATGCGCGAGAGCCTGATCCGCGAGGACCCGACGGCGCAGATCGCCATGCCGAAGATCGGCCGATCGCTGCCGAAATCCCTCACCGAAGAGGAAGTCGAGGCGCTGCTCGCCGCCCCCGTGGTGCGCGACCCGCTCGGCAATCGCGACCGCACCATGCTCGAGGTGCTGTATGCGACCGGACTGCGCGTGTCGGAACTGGTCAATCTGCGCTACGAGCAAATCAACCTCAACCAAGGCGTGATCCGCGTACTCGGCAAGGGCAACCGCGAACGGCTGATTCCGCTCGGCGACGAGGCGGTGCGCTGGCTGACCGAGTTCGTGCACGGGGCGCGCGATGAGATCCTGCTCGAGCGGCAGACCGATTACCTGTTCCCCACCCGGCGCGGCGACCGCATGACGCGTCAGGCCTTCTGGCACATCATCAAGCGCTATGCGCGCAAGTCGGGCATCGCCAAGGGGCTCTCACCGCACACGCTGCGGCATGCCTTCGCGACTCACTTGCTGAACCATGGGGCCGATCTGCGCGTGGTGCAGATTCTGCTCGGTCACAGCGACTTGTCGACGACGCAGATTTATACGCACGTGGCGAGCGAGCGGATGAAGGATCTGCACTCGCGCCACCACCCGCGGTCCTGAGCGCGGCGGCGCGAGCGCGGCGCTCGCGAGCTAGCGCTGCAGTTCCTTCAGCTTGCCCGGCTTCCCATCCCATTCCTTGGCGTCGGCGGGCGCTTCCTTCTTCTCGGTGATCACCGGCCATTGCTTGGCCAGCTCGGCGTTGAGGGGCTTGAAGGACTCCTGACCCGCGGGTAGCTCCTCTTCGGAAAAAATCGCCTCAGCCGGGCACTCCGGCTCGCATAAGGTGCAGTCGATACACTCGTCCGGATCGATCACGAGGAAGTTCGGGCCCTCGTGAAAGCAATCCACGGGGCACACTTCCACGCAGTCCATGTACTTGCACTTGATGCAGTTTTCAGTCACCACGAAAGCCATCTGAATTCCTTCTGAATCAACGGACTGTAATGCCTGCGCCCGCGGCGAAACGCGCTGCGGCGCGCGGCACGGGCACCGGGATGTGCCGGCGGATTTGCTGAGGTCCGCAACGCCAAATATTGTGCCATGCGGCCCGTGCGCCCCGCAAAGCCGCCCCCTGGGGCGCTGCATTCAGCGCAGGCGCCGCTCCAGGGTCGCGAAGTGGTGCAGCTCGCGGCCCGCGGCGCGGTCCTCCAGATAGCGGCGCAGCGAGAAGTCCGTGCTCGGAAAGGCCAGATCGTTCCAGGGGATGTCCTCGGGATGCACCAGGGCGGTCTCCAGGCTCTCCGGTCCGGCACCATGTTCATCCTTGGACATCGCGGCGCGGAAGAATACGTGCACCTGGTGAGCATGCAGGACGTGCACGATCGAGAGCATCGAGCCGATCTCGACCTCGATCAGGGCTTCCTCACGTGATTCGCGCGCCGCCGCCTGCTGCAGCGTCTCGCCGTTTTCCATGAACCCGGCCGGGACCGTCCAGAAGCCTCGGCGCGGCTCGATGGCCCGCCGGCAGAGCAGAATTCGTCCTTCGTGCTCCGGCACGCACCCGACAATGAGGCGGGGGTTCTGGTAGTGAATGGCTCCGCACGCGTCACATACGTAGCGGGGCAGGTGATCGCCGGGCGGAATGCGCACACTGAGGCGCTCGCCGCACTGGCTGCAGAAGTTCAGGGTGTCAGAGGAGGGATGAGCCAATGCCAGTGCGGTTCGCTCGCGGATGATCTGCGGCAGGATACGGGGGCCTGCGACGCTTGTCGATCCGGCGGTATGGGCGCCTAGGCTCGCAGAGGCTCAGAGTCGGACCCCCGGCGTGCACGGCTGATGCGCACGCCATCACGGCCGGCGTCCTTGGCCTCATAGAGCGCAACGTCGGCGCGAGCTACGATCTCGTCGAGGGTCCGCAGACCCTCTGCCATGCTCGCCAGGCCGGCGCTGAAGGTGACCCGCAACCCCTCCTCGGTGCGTCCCTCGGGGCAGGGGATCTGGATCCCCAGAGCGAGCAGGCGCAGCCGCTCTACGCTCGCCAGGGCCGAGTCGAGCGCCGCATCCGGCAGCACCAGCAGGAACTCCTCCCCACCCCACCGCCCAAAAATGTCGCCTGCACGCAGCGCTCCGCGCGAGAGGTGTGCGAACTCTTTCAGCACGTGATCGCCGGCCGCGTGTCCACACCGATCGTTGATGGTCTTGAAGTAGTCGAAGTCGATCAGTGCGACGGTGAGTGGACGGCTTTGCGCCCATGCTGCGGCGAGCGCCTCGGTGGCGAGCTGAACGGTGCGCCCGCGGTTCGGCAGGCCGGTCAGAGGATCCTCGTTGGCGAGCACGACGAGCTGTCGGCGGTGCCGGCGGTCGGCGACGAGAATGTAGGACAGCAGCGCAATCGCAAGTGCTCCGGCGATGCCTGCCGCTTCCATCCAGTCCATCAGCTGGCGCTGCTTGGTGGCGCGGTGCGCGGCGGCTCGCAGCTTGCGCTGCAGGACCGCATTGCGTTCGAATTCCTGCTTCGCCTGGAAGCGGATCTCCAGCGCGTCGCGCAATCGGGTCTGATTGGCGCGGTTGTGCGCTTGGTACAGGTGCAAGTACGTCCCCAGATCGCGGTACGCATCAGCGTAGCGATGCAGGGCGGCATTGGCTTGCGCGCGTGTCAGGTAGGCGGGCGCCACCGTGAAGGCGAGCATGTCGGTTCCGTGGTCGTGAAGCACCTGGTCGAGGATCTTCACCGCGCGCCCCGGATGGCCGTCGGCGAGGTCGATCTTGGCGAACTGAACCCGCGTTTCCTTGATCATGGCGGTCACGTGTCCGGCGGCGAGCACGGGCGCGGCGCGATTGCAGGCCAGGCGAGCGGCCCGGAAGTGCTTCAGCGCGATTTCAGATTCGCACATGCGCAGATCCGCATACGCTGAACTTTGCGTGTCGCCGACGGCGGTGCTCATGGCACGCGACTCTTTGAATGCGGCAATTGCCTGGCGATAGTGTCCGATGGACCTGAGAATCTCGCCTCGGAAGTAGATGCCCCCGGATAAATCATCGGCGGCGTGGCGCGCCTTGTCCCACCGGATCTGCTGGTCGATCAGGCTCAGCGCCTCGCGGCCGTCGCCCATGTTTCGCAGCGCCAGGGCGAGACCTTCACTCGCGCCGACGTGCGCAGCGGGAAGCTCATCGGCACCACTGCGCAGGTACGCATCGGTCAATTCGCGGATTCCGGAGCTCATGTGGTCGCGCACCACGTTCATGAAGCCCTCGCTGATCTGCAGGCACACATCGCTGCGCGAGCCCGGTCGCAGCAGTGCGCGGGCCTGCTTGATCTCGGCCGTTGCTTTGGTCACCGCCGCTGGCGAGCTGAAGCTGCCGTCATAACTCGCGAGCAGCTCCAGTCGCAGCGGATCGGTCGGGTCGTGCAGCAGCGCGAGGCCGGCTCGCGCTGCTGCACGCTCCGGGTGGGTGAGGGACATCTGTCCGTAGGCTCGCGCCCGGATGGCGTACAGGGCTGCGACCGTCTGGGGTTCCCGTTCGGCGGCTCCGGGGGGCAGCGCGGCGATGCGGGCATTGACCTCGGCCAGCGCCCGTGCCGGGCTTTGCAGGATGAGCGGATGTAATTCGCGGAACGCGCTCACCTGCACGTCGAAGCAGCTCGCAGAGGCGGTGGCGGCGAGCCCCCAGGCGCCGACGAGTAGCACGGTGGCGCAGAGGCGCACCACGGGATGCTGATTTGACCGGTGACCTCCCATGACACCCGGAACTTACGAGCGCCGCTCGCCGCGGATGGGGCGGAATTTCACGTTTTTGCACACCAATGCGCCTACCTAGACTCCCGAAACACTGGACTCGTGCGACAGGTCACACTCACTCGGGCCTGCCGCACAGGGGCCCGTTGAGGTCGCTATCGGCCCGCTGTCGCGTCGGGTCGCAGAACTGCTCCCCGCCCCACGTGCTGAACGTCGGCGGCGCAGCATCACCGATCCATAGCCCTGGGCTCAAGCCGGGGCTGCCTCGACCGAGTGGGTGTGCGTGAAGCATGAAGCGCCTGCCCCGCTCGGCAGTCCCCGGTTCATCCGCCCGGCCCTGCGAGAAGAGGGCGGCGGGCTCGTCATTCGGCTGTCAAGGTAGACAGTCCCTTGAATCTGCATCAAGCGGCCCCGCTCCGCCTCGCGGTCCCGGACTCCTCTCTGCGGAGCAGCGATCGACAGAGGGTGCTCACAGGGACGGCCTCCAGCGGGGTCGACCCGCGCGCTCTTGATGCGCCCTGCGCCGTGACAGTCGGGGCACTTCACGCCTATCGCCGCGGCGTCGCGCGCTGCACCCCCAGCTGTTCGTGCGTCCAAGCGGGAAAGAGGTCTTCATCATCGCTTGACAAAATATATTGTAATGCCTGGCATTGTGCCATGTCTGAGTTCGCACTCGAAAACTGGCAAGCTCTGATCCGCAAAGGCTGGCTCGACGTCGCCGTCCTGGCGACGCTCTGGACCGGTCGGCACCACGGGCTCGAGATCATTCGAGCGCTGGAGTCCCGCTCCGACCTGGTGATCGCGGAAGGGATTGTGTATCCGGTGCTTTCTTGACTGCGCAGGGAGGGGCTCATCGAAGGAGCCTGGGAAGAAAGCGAATCCGGGCACCCGCGACGCTACTACGAGTTGACGGCCGCCGGTAGAGGCCGTGCGCACGCGCTCGCCAGATACGCCCACGAGTTTATCTCGAAGAAGGATGCGCTGATCCAGCCCTCGCTACAGGAGCGGATGTCATGAGCGAGCACGCTTAGTTGCTCCGAGAATAGATCGATATCTATTTGGCTCGGCTGCGCAGGGCGCTTGAGGGTCTGCCTGCTGCCGACATCGCGGAAATTATGCGCGGACTCCGTGGGCACATCGCAGAAAGGCCGATGGAAAGTCACCCTGGCTGTCGTGTCGACTTTCATCATCTTCCTGGTCTGTTGCGCCGCCGAGTCGCCGGTGAAGGCCCCTCTACTGCCTCACGCGTCGCATCAGCGTATTGCGCTCGTGCCGATATTCTGTCACAAGTTCTCGCGTCCGCTCTGGCGAAGGTTGAGCGTAACTCTGACATTACAATCTTGTTGTCCAGTGGCAGGGGGATTTAACGGATCCCGTCGCCCCCGACACCCGCCGAGAGGCCGGTCGGCGCCTAGCGCGCGAGCATCGCCGGAGGCGACCTCACTTCAGCCCGCCCTCGAGGCTCGCCCCGGAGCGAGGCGGTCTATCGGTTCTCTGCCGCGCTCACGCGCCCCGCCAACCAATGCAGCAGCGCATCGGAGCCGGCTTTGCGAGCGTGCCGATCGGCATCGCTATGCACGAGGGCATGCCAGTGCAGCACTTCGGCGTCGGTGACCCCCTCGGTCCTAAAGAAGCGGATCAACGGACAACTCCCGGCGTCGTGCGACGCCGGCGGTCCGCCCCCTTGCGCCGCGTTCCAGTAATACGCGAGCGCCCCCGCCCAACTGTGCAGTGCGTCGACCCTGACCGGTTCGGCCGTGCGGTTGCGCAACCAGGCCGGAAAGAGCTCGGCGGGCATGGGCCGCGCCAGAGCGTAGCCCTGCCCGAGCGGGGCGCCGAGCAGCCGCACCGCTTCGACTAGGCTCGCATCCTCCAGGCCCTCGACGATGGTGGACCGCGCGAAGTCCTGGCCGATGCGCACCAGCGTGGACAGCATGCGGATGGTCTTCAGAGGATCGTGCGGCAGTTCGCGCACCAGCGCCTGGTCTATCTTGACCGTGTCGATGGGCAAGGTGGCCAGGCGCTTGAGACTGCTATAGCCCGAACCCAGATCATCGAGCGCAAGGCGCACACCTAGGGCCGCGAGGGCGTGGAGCGCTTCATCGCTGCGCTCCGCATCCATTTCCTCGCTCTCGAGGATCTCGAGCGTGAGATGCCGCGGCGCGACCCGTGCCTGGAGCAAGGCCCGCTCCACCCAGGATGGACATTCCGAATGCAGAACGGTGGAGGGCGAGAGATTGATCCCGATGTCGATCTCGAGGCCGTCCTGGCATAACTCGCGCGCCAGATCGAGGGCCTGCTGGATGCCGCGACGAAAGAGGATGTGCAGATCCTGCGACCCGAAGGCATCGAGGAACTGCCCGGGAGCCAGCACCGTGCCATCCTCCAGCTGCAGTCGCGCCAGCGCCTCGATCTTGGTGACAGCGCCGGTTCGAAGGTCGATGATCGGCTGCACCCACATGCGCAGTCCCTCGCCGTAGAGCCGTTTACGCACCAGGCGCGCCTGTGCCGGGCCGAGTGAATTTCGGAGCTGCGAGCGTGCCGGGACTTTCGCTTCCAACCGGGTGCGCAGGAGCTCGAGCCAGGAGCGGGACCAGTCCGGTGCGAACTGGTGGGGATAGGCGCCGAGCAGCATCAGCACGCTGTCCACATGATGGTGGTCGCCGATCGGCACGACCGCCGCACTGCGCCAGCCGTACTCGCGGGCGAGCTCGAGCCAGGGCCGCAGCCGCCGGTCGTGCTGGTAGGCGGTAACCACTTGGATCTCGCGGGTGAACCATGCCATCGAATTGGGCCCGGGTTCCATGCCTGGCCGGGGATTGAGGTTGGCGTAGAGCCCGTCGCGCTCGATCGCTTGCGCCAGGCGTTCGGACTCGGCACCCGCGAGCGCATCGATGCGCAGCACGCCATGGTCGTCGGGCCGCATCACGATGGCGTGGCGGATGCCCGGCAAACGGGCTAATGCCTCGAGCATCGTCGAGGCCGTGTATGCGTTCTGTGCATCGCCAGTGACCGGAGTGCGAAGCACGCCGAAGTACTCGCCCATGGTCTCATCCATTGCCGCCAGCTGCGTCTGCACGTCGAGCCGCAACCGGGCCGTGGCTGCCCGAAGCAGCCGATAGCGCTTGCGTGAGACGAGCACGGTCGCCTCGACTTTCCGCCGCAGCAGATCCTCACACTGCGTATAGGCCTTCTCCAGATCGGCCCCGGACAACCCGACCAGCGCATGGATGCGCCCGAGCAGGCGGGCGCTATCCTCCAGGGAGGAGCGACTCTGTTGCGGCCGCAACGTCTTGAGCAGGTGCCCGGCCTGGGCGCGCCTCAGGTGCTCGAGCTCCTCGGCCGAGAGGCTCTCCAGAATGCCGGCGAACTGCGACCCCGCGGCGAGAAAGCCGTGGAACGCCGCGCCCATGTCATTGAGGAGGCTGTCGAGGAAGCCCGCATCGAGGCATTGCAGCAACGAGACCGACTCGGCATCGAAGGGATCGAACGCGCTTTCCCGCGTCTCCGCGGGCTCGGGCGGCTCCGCCCCGATGCACCACCAGCGCACTCGATCGGTCTTGCGCGCCTTGATCTGATAAAGCGCCGCATCGGCCACCCGCAGCAGGATGTCCCCCTCCTGTGCGTCCTGCGGGTACAGCGCCACTCCCATGCTCATGCCTACCGACACGCGTGCCTTCTCGCCAAGGTCGAACGGCGCCTCGACGGCGGTATGCACACGCTCGAGCGTCACGCGAAGCTGATCAATCGCATGGTCCGCATCGAGATGCTCGAACACGAGGACGAACTCATCGCCGCCGAGGCGCGCGATGAAATCGGTATTGCGGAGCCGCGCATGCAGGCGCCGCGCCAGTTGCTGCAGCAGCACATCCCCGAGCGCATGCCCGAAGGTGTCATTGATCCGCTTGAAGTCATCGACATCGATCATTCCGAGCGCGAGCGATTCGTGCCGCCTGCGGGCGCGGGCCACGGCACCGGACAGGTATTCGTCGAGCGCACGCCGGTTGGGCACCGCGGTCAGATAATCCGTACGGGCGAACTGGCTTTCGCGGTCCTGCAGGGCGCGCAGCGTGTCCTTGCGATCGAATTCGTCCAGACCGAGCCCGAGGAGCCCGGAGACACGTTCGCAGAGCTCGACGCTTGCCTCGTTGAACACATCATGCTCGGGCGCCACCAGCACTAGCACCGCCCAGAGCGCCCCCGCGCGATAGACGGGTGTGGCGAGCGCCGCCGCCCAGCGATGACGCTGCAGCACTTCAAGCCAAGGTCGCACACTCAGGACCGCGGGGTAATCGTTATGGTAGACCGTGCGTCCGTCGCGCCATGCCCGCGCCGACACGGAACCCGGATGGTCGATCGGAACCTTGACGGATTCAAGGAGCTCATCGCCTTCGCCCGCCATGGCGAGGACCTCGAAGACACCGTCCGCCCCGGGCTTGCCGATCCAGGCAGCATGGAACAGCGTGCCGGTCACTAACTGCGCGCAGGTCTGCGTGAGCATCGACGCCTCGTCGTCGCAACGCAGCAGCACGTCGGCTTCGTGCAGCAGTGCGCGATACAGTCGTTCGAGCTCACGGTAGGCGCGCCGCTGCGCCACGAATTCCGTCACGTCACGCTGAATGCCGATGTAATCGGTGATCCGTCCCTGTGCGTCACGCACGGCATCGAGATGCAGCTGGTTCCAGAAGCGGGAGCCGTCCTTGCGGACGTTCAGGATCTCCCCGTCGAACCGCCGCCCGAGGGCCAGCGCCTCGCGCATCCGCGCGACCGTGAGGGGATCGGCATCGACGTCCTGGATGAAATTGCAATTGCGGCCGACGCTCTCCTCTGGGCTGTAGCCCGTGATGGCACAAAATCCGGGGTTTACGTAAGTCAGCTGATGCTCTGAATCGGCGATGGCCAGTCCTTCGGACAAGGCGGTGACGGCACGCTCGAGAAGGCGCAGGCGCTGACGCTCGGCAACGCGCTCCAGTCCGAAAGAGACGTCACGGCTGATCGCGACCAGCAAGCCCTGCAGTTCCTGCTCGAATACACCCTCCTCAGCCGAGTACAGGGCCAACTCCCCCCACATCCGGCCATCATGCTGGATGGGAAGCGTCGCGCAAGCCACGATGCCATATCGTTCCGCGGCATCGCGCCATTGCCCGACTATGTTCCCGCCGCGCAACCAGAAGTCGAACTTCGGCGTCTGTTCGCGCCAGGTCCGGCCTGCAGGACCCTGGCCCTCGGGAATCGCGGCATCGGTGGACAGGTGGATTCCATCGAGGTAACCGATCACGGGCCCGCTCTTGGCCAGCATCTCGAAGCGACCCTCGGCGCCCGGGCGGCCGATCCAGGTCAGCAGGATCCTGGGGATCTTCGCGCAGAGATCACAGATCGACTGCAACACACTCTGCTCATCAGGGGCCAGCTCGATGGCCTGATTGATCTGCACCAAAAGCTGGTTGAACGTGAGCAGGCGCGCATTAAGCTGCGCCAAACGACGCTCCTCGGCGATCTCCGGGCCCGCGCTTGCGCCGGTCACGCTCGATGGATCGCCTGGCGATCCCTGGAGCAAGGCTTTCGGCTTACCATTCATATCGAACTGGCCTTCTTTCGGGCAGTGTGGCGGTCGCCTGACTTGCAATTGTCTCGATAGCCAATGCCGTCCCCTCACACCGCACGCTTGAGGCCAGTGGGGAACTACACCGGCGGGCAGCGGGGAGATCCCTCGTCCACGGGGCTCGCCGGATCCCGATAGCCGATCTTATCGGGCGGTGAGCCGCGCCTGTTTTCACACCGGAATCTCCGCTGGCGCTTGGGAAATGCGGGTAGACCTTGTGGCAGCCGGGAAACGAGGCGGCAGTTCCCAGGTGGGCAAGGGGCCGCGAGGAATCTTCGCCAGGACTGATTCGCAAGTGACTGACCTTAATATCCAATGTTCCCCAGCGCGCGGTGACCTGCACGTCGTGGCGACCCTCGAGGGTCAGCTGCCGTGAGCCGTAACTGCGCACAGTGCGACATCCTTTTATCGGCGGTTGATAGGTGGCATTGAGCCATCCTTGATACCCGTTGCGTGCAAATCGTGAACGTGATCTCAGTGCGGATTCGGGGCCATCGTGACCGGTCGGCCTGCCCGGGAGCCGCCCCCGAGGAACGGACCGTCTTCGAGCCCCGGCGTCCGTACCGCGCGTTCGCCCGCTCTGGCGGGCGGGAAGCCGGCGGGACGCGGCATGCCGCCTTCCTGTCTCCCTAATCCAGCCCAGATCCTGCGGCAACTATATTCTGCCGAGCGCCACCATGATCGCCTCGCTGCTCATCCTGGCGGCTGCGTCGCTGCATAAGTACCCCCACGCATACCCCCCTTGAATCTCCGGCTGTAACGCGTTACGGTAACGCGTTACAGAGGAGGACGAGACGATGGCACAAGCGGCGGAGCGGATGAGGGCAATGCGCGAGCGGCGCCGTACACAAGGGCTGCGGGAATTGCGGCTGGTTGTACCTGATCCCCGTGCGAAGGCTGTTCTGCGGCGGGTCGCCGAGGAGGTTGCGGGATTGGACAGCGCCGCAGAGCGCGAAGCGATGCGGTGGATCGAAGCAGTCTCGGAATTTGACGCTCCGTGAAGCGTGGCGACGTCGTGACCGTTGCCGCTTCCGGCGACTACGGGAAACCGCGCCCGGCGGTAGTCGTTCAGACCGACGCTCTACCCGCTGAGCACGCGTCGGTGATTGTCTGCCAAATGACATCGGACATTGTGGAGGCGCCGGATTTCCGCGTGACGATCGAGCCCACCCAGAAGAACGGGTTGCGGACGCGCTCGCAAATCATGGCGGACAAGCCCGTGACAATCCGTCGCGAACGTGTGGGGCGTAGGATCGGGTCGCTTGACGAAAAGGATATCGCTCGCCTGAATGTCGCGCTGGCGTTTGTCGTGGGATTGGCTGATTGATTAACCCTTGCGCTGTCAGCGTGCTCAGCAAGTCTCGGAAGGACGCGAGCGGCCAAAAGCCGCCGTTCCACCTGACCGGAAGGGTCTTGGGCGGCCCTCGATAAGGCCTAACGATCAGAGCGAACGACCGTCGATGACCTCGATTTCCAAAGCATAGACATCGATGTTCTCGACGCATCCTAGGTTTATTCGGTAGTACCCTGGCCTAGCTGGGCCGACGTAGTTTGGCGGAACCGAAGCTACGGTGGTGAAGGGACAGACACCACACGTCCGGCAGAAATAGTGGTTCACGTCTTTATCACCGAACTGGTACAGCGCCAATGAAGACATCCCTTCGACTCGTTCGATATCCTCTGGGGAAATATAGGACACGGAATTTACGATGCCTTTGCGGGAGCAGATTGAACAGTTGCACCGGCGGCCTTTCGTAATTATTTCGCTCCTGAATCTGAAGCGTACTGCGCCGCAGTGACAGCTGGCTCGGTACATAATCGTCTTTGTCATTTGTGGTTACTACCATGGCGTTAATCACATGACAGTCTCTAAGCGCGAGCAACGCGATAGATCCCTCGATGCGGCTGGTCTGGTGAAGCGCAGGCACTTCTGGAGTTGTATCACAGTTTAACTTCCCGAAAGCTGCCAGTCGCGAACGGCTGCAACGGGTCGAGGCTGTGTGAAAACAGCATGTTGGATGTGAGATAATTGCGTCATTCCGCGATGGGACGAGGAGTCTGCGATGAAGCGATTCATCGAAGGTGAGTCTCGAAACCAGTCGGTGCTGTTTCCTGAGCGCCTGGATGAGTGGATCGCCGAAGATAATCCGGTCCGTGCTGTCGAGGCGTTCATCGAAGAGCTCAACCTGCATAAGCTTGGATTTGGCAGTGCTGAGCCGGCTTCGACCGGACGCCCCGCGTACCATCCCGGGACGCTCCTGAAGATTTACATCTACGGGTACCTCAATCGAATTCAGTCGAGCCGCCGGCTCGAGCGAGAGTCTCAGCGCAACGTGGAGCTGATTTGGCTCACGGGGCGCCTGGCACCGGACTTCAAGACAATAGCCGACTTCCGCCGCGACAATGGTCCGGCGATCCGGAAGGTCTGCACGGAGTTTGTACAACTTTGCCGCCAGATTGGGTTGTTCAGCCTAGCTCTGGTGACCATGGATGGCAGCAAGTTCAAGGCGGTGAACAACCGGGACAAGAACTTCACGCCCCATAAGCTCAAAGCGCGACAACAGCAACTCGAGCAGAGCGTCGCGCGATATCTCGCCGAGCTCGATCGTGCCGACCGCGATCCCTCTCTTGTACCGGAGGAGCGCGTCGAGCAGCTCAAGGAGAAGATCGCCACTGTTCGCAAACAGATGAGGAAACTCGGGGGAATCGGCGCGGATCTGGCGAAGGCCCTGGACCAGCAGATATCGCTGACCGATCCCGACGCGCGCTCAATGGCAACGAGCGGTCGTGGCACGGGCATTGTCGGCTACAACGTGCAGACGGTGGTTGACTGTGAGAATCATCTGATCGTTGCGCACGATGTGGTGAACCAGGGGCACGATCGCGAGCAGCTTGCCCCGATGGCGGAACAGGCCAAGGAGGCCACGGGGGAGAAGAAGCTGAAGGTGCTCGCCGACCGGGGTTACTTCAGCGGGGAACAGATCCTCAAATGTGAAGAGGCCGACATCACACCGCTTGTTCCCAAGCCTTTGACCTCCAATGCCAAAGCAGAGGGCCGCTTCGACAAGCGTGACTTTATTTTCAACAAAGGCCGGGACGAGTACCGGTGCCCAGCCGGGCAACGCGCGATCTGGCGCATGAGTACAGTTGAGAAAGGGATGACATTGCACACGTATTGGTCATCGGCCTGCCCGAGATGCCCGATGAAAGGCGCCTGCACAACGGGAGATTACCGCCGGATCAAACGTTGGGAGCACGAAGCTGTGCTCGAGCGGATGCAGGCGCGCCTCGACCGCATGCCCCAAGCTGGCAGACTCCGGCGCCAGACTGTCGAGCACACATTCGGGAC
>JAJZSQ010000168.1 GCA_021849615.1 Pseudomonadota bacterium | reverse complement strand
GCGACTGATGGACGTCGAATTCCTGCTGCCCTCCCTCGGCGCCGACATGGAAGGCGCGACGCTCACGCACTGGTTGAAGCAGCCCGGCGATCGGGTTCGACGCGGCGAGCCGCTCGCCACGGTCGAGACCACCAAGGGACTCATCGACATCGAATCCTACGACGACGGTCAGGTGCTCCAGCATCTGGTGCAGCCCGGCACGCATGTGCCGATCGGACACCCCCTCGCCCGCCTGGACGTCGCGGCAGGTTCCCATTCCGCCGCTGCACCGGCGCCGCCGCTCGCTCCTCCCGTGATCAATCCGCCGACACCGGCCGCCTCGGAGCGCGTGACACCGACTCCCACCGAGACGCGTGCGACCCGCACCCGGATGTCTCCCGCGGCCCGGCGCCGCGCCCATGAACTCGGATTGCCGCTCGCGGTCCTCGAACACGCTGCCGGCGGCAGCATCGTGCACGTCGCCGAGGTCGAAAAGCTGGCAGCACACGCCCCGGCCGGCTCGGGCGACGCGCGGGTCGCAATGCGCGCCACCATCGGCGCAACCATGGCCCGCTCAAAGCGCGAGATCCCCCACTATTATCTTGCGCATGACATCGACTTCAGTCCGGCACGCGATTGGGTGACGCGCTACAACGCGGCGCACACCGTGCAAGAACGGCTCCTCGAGAGCGTGCTGATCGTCAAGGCCGTAGCGCTCGCGGCGGCTCGCATCGAGGGCTTCAGCGGCACCTTTCACGAGGGTCGATTCCATCCGTCCACCGCCGTGCACCTGGGAACCGCGATCGCCCTTCGCGGCGGCGGTCTGGTGGCACCGGCGCTCCTCGATGCGCACCAGAAGGACGTCCCCACCCTCATGCGCGAGTTCAGCGCGCTCGTCGAGCGGGTCCGCGCCGGGCACCTGCGTTCCGGGGAATTCACCGCCGCGACTCTCACCCTGACGAGCCTCGGCGCCGATGGGGTCGATGTCCTCTACCCCATCATCAACCCGCCGCAGGTCGCCATCGTGGGTGCCGGAGCCATCCGCCAGCGCCCCTGGGTCGAGGACCGGCAACTCACCGTGCGCGCCGTGCTGACACTCACCCTCGCCGCCGATCACAGGGTGACCGACGGTCGCTCCGGCGCCCGCTTTCTGCGCACGGTGGCCGCTCTGCTCGCCGATCCGCCATCCCTCTGATCCGCGGAGCCCATCGCCATGGACCGAAACCAGATTCACACCCAGTTGCTCGCGCTGCTCACCGGCGTCGCACCAGACATCGATCCGGACACCGTCGATCCAGTGCGCAACCTGCGTGACCAGTTCGACTTTGACTCCATGGACGCCCTGCACTTTGCCGTCGCGGTGAGCGAAACGTTCGGCATCGAGATCGCCGAGACCGACGCCGCGGCACTCGCCAATCTGCAGTCGGCCGAGCAATTCGTGGAACAGCGCCTCCTGTCCAAAGCGCGCACCTGACCGACAAACCCTGCGCCCGGACGGCACCCTGCACAGGCGAGCCCCAGCGCACCGATTCCGCGTGCTGCCGCAACCAGGGTGACAGGCCCGCCGAAACCGCCGGAGACGCGTCCCAAGTCGCAGCGAACGGCGAGTTCCCCAAGGACAAAGCGGTGCAACACGCCGCCTCATCCGCCCGGCAGCCCGCCCCTGACAGCACCCGGCTCCACGGGTCGGCCCAGTGCAACCCTCTTGCCCTCGCGGTGTTCGTGCAACCCAGGTGACATCTGCACGGAACTGACGCTGATCCTTCACCGGACCGTCACACAGCGCCGCCTATAGTCGCGGCCATCGAGCCGCACCGACTCGCTTGCGTGTTCTTCAGACCAGACTCTCGGGGAAGATCGTCTTGAAAATCAATCACAAAGTCACCCTCGCCGTGATGATCGCGCTCGGTTCTCACGCTCTGTGCGGCATGGCCCATGGCGCGGAAGCCCCGCAACCGGCCCCGGCCGGTGCCGGCGCCGGCGCCGGCAATGCCGCGAACCTGAACCCGGACGTGCTCCAGGAGATCACCGTCACCGCCCAGCGCCGACGCCAGTCCCTGCAGAGCGTGCCGATCACCATCCAGGCGATCACCGGCCAGCAATTGAAGCAGCTGAACGTCCAGACCATCGACCAGGTCGTGCAGTACCTGCCGAACGTCCAGCTCGCCTCCAACGGGCCCGGCCAGGGACAGATCTACATGCGCGGCCTCTCGGCGGGCAATGCCGGCAACCAATCGAGCGCCACCATTGCGCCGTTTCCCAACGTCGCGCTGTACCTGGACAACCAGGCGATGACCTTCCCCGGCCGCAACGCCGACATCTACTTCGTCGACATGAAGCGCATCGAAGTGTTGGAAGGTCCGCAGGGCACGCTGTTCGGCGGCGGCGCCGAAGCGGGCGCGGTGCGCTACATCACCAATAAGCCCGTGCTGAACCGGACCTCGGGCGATGCCAGCGCAACGTACGGGGTGACTGCGCACGGCGATCCCAATTCGGCGGCCGACCTGGTCCTGAACCTGCCGTTGATCAACGATCGCCTCGCCGCCCGCTTCGTCATCTACGACGATCATCAGGGCGGATACATCACCAACGTCGCCAGCACGTTCACGCGCAGCAACAACGATGCGGGCAACCATTACTTCAACATCACGCCGGGCAGCAACGGTCTGTGTCCGAACGGGCTGCCGAGCAAGACCGGCTACTGCGCCGTCCCCGGCAGCCCGGTCGCCAATAATTTCGCACTGGCCGGCCGCGCCACGAATCCGCTCGACTACACCGGCTTTCGGGCCTCGGTGCTGTACAAGATCAACGACGACTGGAACCTGCTGATCGAGCAGATGTATCAGGACATGAACGCCCAGGGGCAGGACGTCCAGTATCCCACCGGATCTGAAGGTCAGTCGCTCGGACCCTGGGAGGCTACGCTGTTCACCCCGGCTTACGACAAAGACCGGCTGGAGAACACCGCCTGGACGCTCAAAGGTGACATCGATCACCTGTTCAAAGTCGTGTACACCGGCGGCTACACGGTGCGCAACATCCATCAGCAGGAAGACTACTCGAACTACGCGCGCAGCGCCGGCGGCGGATACTACCAGTGCTCGGGCGGCACCGGCTTCGGCTCGGGCACGACGCCCACCTGCTACTCCCCGATCGGCTACTGGAACGATCGGGTGCGCAACACGCATCAGAGCCACGAATTGCGCATCAGCACCCCGAGCCGGTGGCGCGTGCATGGCCTCGTCGGCCTCTACTACGAAAGCTTCAATATTCAGGACAACATGAACTTCGATTACAAGACGATTCCGTCTTGTACGGCCCAGAACCTCTCAGCCGCGCTCGCCGGCGGCGCACCGTGCGTCGCGGATGTACGGCCGGCCCCCGGATCCCCAGCATGGGACCCCTCCGTGCGCTCGGACACCACGGCGTTCGGTGAGGACGACCAGCGCGGGTACAAGCAAACCGCCGCGTTTACCTCCGTCTCCTACGACGTCCTCCCCAAGATCCTCACTCTGACGGCCGGGACCCGCTTCTACCACTACACCGAGTACCAGATCGGCTCCCAGTACGGAACCAGCAGCACCTGCGTCGACGTCCCCAATGGACAGTGCAGCGGCGGCATGTTCCCGATGAACTACCATTCCAACTACCACGGTTTCAAGAGCCGCTTCAACGTCACGTGGCATATTTCTCCGGACGTGATGGCGTATTTCACGTACTCGCAGGGCTTCCGGCCAGGTGCGTTCAATCGAGTGCAGAAGAACGTCGCGCCAGACGCCAACGGCAATCCGCAATATCAGGTTCAGACCACGTATGCGCCCGACTCGCTCGATAATTACGAGATCGGCCTGAAGACGCAGCTGCTCGATCATCGCGTGCAGCTGAATCTCTCCGCCTACCACATGCTGTGGAACAATGCCCAGTTCCTTTTCTTCAACCCGGCCGGCGGCTGGGGCAACACCTCGTTCGCGTTCAATGGCCCGAATTACAAGGTGGACGGCGGGGAGCTTCAGTTGAACGCGCTCGTGACCACCGGACTGACCATCCAGGGCGCGCTCTCCTATAACAATGCCACTCAGACCAATTCACCCTGTCTGGTGGACAACGAGCCGACGCTGCTGAAGACCGGCGGGGCGAACCCGAACTACGGACAGTGCATCACCGAGATCAAGGGACAGTCGACGACCAATCCGCTCGGCCCTGCCGGCACGACACCGTCGTTCTCTCCGAAGCTGGAGTTCAACCTGCATGTGCGCTACACCTGGATGGTGGGCAACTACGAGTCGTTCGTGCAAGCCGGGGTCGCACACGTCGGCAGCATGTACAACGAGCCGGCCTCCTATCCGGACGGTCTGACCAATCCGCAGTGCGGCGGCTCGTCATTCCCCGGCACGACGCTCTGCCGCTATGAACAGGCGGCGTACACCACTTACGATGCCTCCATCGGGGTCTCCAAGGATGCGTGGACCGCAACGCTGTTCGGCCAGAACCTCGGCAACAGCGACGCCAGCCAGTTCACGTCCACCGCCCAGTTCATCAAGTCCGAGGTCCCGCTGCGGCCCCGGGTCCTGGGCGTGAACGTGAGCTACCGGTTCTGAAGCGCCGCGCTACACTCGCGGGGCGGGCCACAAGCCCGCCCCGCGAGTGTCCGATCAGCCTGATGAACACCCCCAAGCCCTCGCCGGCACCGGAGGCTGACGCCCGCGGCCCGTCGGCCGTCGAACAGGAAGTCCGCCGGATCCAAGAACTGCTGCGCCGCCGCGATCTCGTGGCAGCGGCGGCCGCCGCCGAGACCCTTCTGGGAGCCGTGCCCCACAACCGGGACGTGCTGCTGCTGCGGGCCTGCAGCCTGCGCGATCTGGGCCGCATCGATGAGTCTCTCCAGGTGCTCGAGCAGCTGGAACGGCTGCACCCGCGATTCAGCCATCTGTACCAGGAGCGCGGCCGCTGCTACGTGCTGCGCCAGGATGCGCCCCGAGCCGTCGAATCGTTCCTGCGGGCCGTGAATCTCAACCCGGCCCTGCCGGCGAGCTGGCGCATGCTCGAGCGTCTTTACGGGATGCTGGGCGAATCGGACAACGCCGCTACGGCGGCGGAGCACGTCGCGATTCTGCGTGAGTTGCCGGCCGCGGTGGTTCAGGCGACGGCCCTCTTCGCCAACGGCGATCTGGCCGCCGC
>JAJZSQ010000031.1 GCA_021849615.1 Pseudomonadota bacterium | reverse complement strand
CCTCTGCTGCTCGAGATCCTGCACAAGCGCGGCTCGGACCTGCACTTCATCGCCGGGGAACCCCCGCGCATCCGCCTGTTCGGCGAGCTCACGCCGCTGAACAGCGCGCCGCTGAGCGCCGAGTTCGTCAAGGCGACGCTCTACGAAATCATGCCGAAACTCGCCGCGGAGCGCTTCGAGAGCCGCGACGGGGCCGACTTCGCCTACACGCTGGCGGAGCACGGCCGCTTTCGCGTCAATGTGCTCAGGCAGTTGAATGGCATGGGCGCGGTATTCCGCGCCATCCCTTCGCGGGCGCTGACGCTCGAGGAGCTCGCCATGCCGCCGGCGGTCACGCAGCTGTGCCGGGCGAACAACGGCCTGGTGCTGGTCACCGGCAAAACCGGCTCGGGCAAGTCCACGACCCTGGCGGCGATGATCGATGACATCAATACGCGCGAGAAGGGGCACATCCTCACCATCGAGGACCCGATCGAATTCGTGCACCAGCGCAAAGGGTGCCTGATCAGCCAGCGCGAGATCGGCGTGCACAGCACGAGCTTTGCCGCGGCCTTGCACTCGGCCCTGCGCGAGGACCCGGACGTGATCCTGGTCGGCGAATTGCGCGACCTGGAGACCATGAGCATTGCGGTCACCGCCGCGGAGACGGGCATCCTGGTCATGGGCACGCTGCACACCAACGGGGCGGCCCAGACCGTCGATCGCATGGTGAACGTGTTCCCCGCCGACAAGCAGTCGCACGTGCGCGCCATGCTCTCGACCTCGTTGCGCGGGGTGATCTCGCAGCAGCTGCTGCAGCACACCGACCGGCAGGGTCGGGTGGCGGCGCTGGAGATCCTGATCAACACCCCGGCAGCGGCAAGCCTGATCCGCCAGGGCAAGCTCGACCAGCTCGAGAACACCATGCAGTCCGGCGCGCAGTTCGGCATGCGCACCATGGACTCGGCCATTCAACAGCTGCTCGATGAGCGGCAGGTCTCACCCCGCGAGGCCTACAATAAGGCGATCAACAAGTCCCGTTTCGAGGCCCTGAAAGACGCAGGCTGAGCGCCTCGGACTGTCTCGGGCGCGGCGCTCCCGGTACACTCTGGCCGATGAGCGAGACCTACTTCGTCACCACCGCGCTGCCCTACGCCAATGGCCCGTTCCACATCGGGCACATCATGGAGTACATCCAGGCCGATATCTGGGTGCGCTTCGAGCGCATGCAGGGCCGCCGGGTGCACTTCGTCGGTGCCGATGATGCGCACGGAGCGCCGATCATGCTCAAGGCCGAGGCCGAAGGCATTACCCCGCAAGAGCTGGTCGCGCGCATCGCCGCCGGGCGGCCGCGTTATCTCGAGGGCTTCCACATCGCCTTCGACCACTGGCACTCGACCCATTCCGGGGAGAATTTCGAGCTTTCCCAGGACATCTACCGGCGCCTCAAGGCGGCCGAGCTGATCTACGCCAAGCCCATCGAGCAGTTCTTCGACCCGCTCAAGGGGATGTTCCTCGCCGACCGCTACATCAAGGGCGAGTGCCCCAAGTGCCACGCCAAGGATCAGTACGGCGACGCCTGCGAGGTGTGCGGCAGCGTGTACGCGCCGACTGAACTGATCGAGCCGTACTCGGCGCTCACCGGCGCGAAGCCGGTGCTGAAGCACTCCGAGCACTTCTTCTTCCGTCTCTCCGATCCGCGCTGCGTGGCATTCCTGCGCCAGTGGCTCGAGAGTGCCGGACACGTGCAGCCGCAGGTGGCGAACAAGGCGCGCGAGTGGCTCGACGGCCAGGGCGAGCAGGCGCTCGGGGACTGGGACATCTCGCGCGATGCGCCCTACTTCGGCATCCCGATTCCCGATGCGCCGGGGAAGTATTTCTACGTCTGGCTCGATGCACCGATCGGCTACCTCGCGGCCCTGAAGAGCTATTTCGAGAGCGGCAAGGCGCGCCAGCACGGCGAGACGCGCTCATTCGAGGAGTTCCTCGCCGCCCCCGAAACGCGCCAGGTGCACTTCATCGGCAAGGACATCATCTACTTCCACACGCTGTTCTGGCCGGCGATGCTGCACTTCGCCGGCGCGCCCTACCGCGCGCCCGACAACGTGCACGTGCACGGGTTCATCACGGTCTCGGGCGAGAAGATGTCCAAGTCGCGCGGTACGGGCATCAGCCCGCTGCGCTATCTGGAGCTCGGGATGAACCCGGAGTGGCTGCGCTACTACATCGCCGCCAAGTTGAACGGCAACGTCGAGGACCTGGACTTCAATCCCGATGACTTCCTTGCGCGGGTCAACAGCGATCTGATCGGCAAGTACGTGAACATCGCGAGTCGCGCGGCGAGCTTCATCAGCCGTCATTTCGACGGGGTGATCGCCTATCCGAGCGGCACCGAGGCACTCAGCGCCCGCGCCGGTGCGCTGCTCGAGCAGGTGCGCGCCAGCTACGCGGCGCGCGAATACGGCCGCGCAATGCGCGAGATCATGGCGTTCGCCGATGCACTGAACCAGCAGTTCGACGCGCGTCAGCCGTGGGTGCTCGCCAAGAACCCGGCCGAACGCGAAGCACTGCAGGACAGCTGCGCGCAGGCGCTCTACGGCTTCAAGATCCTCACCTGTCTGCTCGCCCCGGTGCTGCCGGCCGTGGCCGAGCGCGTCGCGCGCGAGCTGTTCGGGCTCGATCGAGCGCTCACGTTCGCCGATGTGCTCGAGCCGCCGCGGCACATCCGTCCCTACCAGCACCTGATGACGCGCGTCGACGCGAAGCAGCTCGATGCGCTGCTCGAGCCGCCAGCTCCGCCCGCCGCGACGGCCCCGACGGGCCCGTCGGCTCCGGCCGCCCCGACGGCCGCAACGGTCGCAACGATCTCGCTCGACACCTTCAAGCAGGTCGATCTGCGCGTGGCGCGCATTGCCGCGGCCGAGACCGTGGCCGGCGCCGAGAAGCTGCTGCGCCTGACGCTCGACCTCGGCAGCGAGCAGCGCACGGTATTCGCGGGCATCAAGGCCGCGTATGACCCGGCCACGCTGGTCGGGCGCCTGACGGTGATGGTGGCCAACCTGGCACCGCGCAAGATGAAGTTTGGTCTGTCGGAGGGGATGGTGCTCGCCGCGAGCGGCCCGCAGGGCGGGCCGTTTCTGCTCGCACCGGACGCCGGCGCCGTGCCCGGCATGCGCATCAGCTGAGATCGCTCGCCCCCCCCCGTGAACCGCGTCGAGGCCATCGAGGCGCTGCTGCCGCAAACTCAGTGCACGCGCTGCGGGTATCCGGGCTGCCGGCCGTATGCCGAGGCCGTTGCGCAGGGCAGCGCCGAGATCAACCAGTGCCCGCCAGGCGGGGCGGCGGTGATCGGCCGACTCGCCACGCTGCTCGGGCGTGCGCCCCTGCCGCTCGACCCGGCCCGCGGCCGCGAAGGCCCCCCGCTGCTGGCCTACATCGACGAACAAACCTGCATCGGCTGCGCCAAGTGCCTGCCGCCCTGCCCGGTCGATGCCATCATCGGTGCGCGCAAGCAACTGCACACGGTCGTGGCCGAACTGTGCACGGGCTGCGAGCTGTGCCTCGCGCCCTGTCCGGTCGACTGCATCACTCTGATCCCGCGCCCGGCGCTACCGCCCCCGCCGGCGCCGGCGGTCAACCGCTTGCGCTACGCCGCGCACACGGCCCGCCTGGAACGCCGGGCCCGCGAGCGCAGTGCGCTGCTCGCGGCGCGCAAGCGCCTCGCGGGCGCCGGCCCCTCAGCAAGCTGATCGGCATGCACCCGGCCACCCGTCACGCCCTGTACCGCCGCCTGCGCGACGCCAATCCGCATCCGCGCAGCGAACTCGAGTACAGCAGCCCCTTCGAGCTGCTCGTGGCGGTCATGCTCTCGGCGCACACCACCGACAAGAGCGTCAACGCCGCGACGCGCAAGTTGTTCCCCGTGGCGAATACGCCCGGGGCCCTGGTCGCGCTCGGCGTCGAGGGCGTCAAGCCCTACCTGCGCACGGTGGGCCTCTACAACGCGAAATCGAACCATCTGATCGGCCTCAGCCGCCAGATCCTCGAGCGGCACGGTGGACAGGTGCCGCGCGAGCGGACCGCGCTCGAGGCCCTGCCGGGTGTCGGGCGAAAGACCGCGAACATCATCCTGAACATCGTGTTCGGCGAGGCCGAGATCGCGGTGGACACGCACATCTTCCGGGTCGCCAACCGCACCGGGCTCGCCCCCGGGCGCACGCCGCTCGCGGTCGAGCAGGCCCTGAGGCGCAATACCCCGGAACCGTTCAGGTACGACGCGCACCATTGGCTGCTGCTGCACGGACGCTACGTGTGCACCGCACGCGCCCCGCAGTGCGCCACGTGCATCCTCGCCGATCTGTGCGAGTATCCGCACAAGGGCGCCGCGGCGCCGGTGACCCGCCGAGCGGGCACACGGGCCGGGCGGCGCCGCAGCACCGCCTGAGCACCATGCCCGTATTCGCCCGACAGAGCCGCGAACAGCTGCGCCAGATGTATCTCTCGGCGTGGCGCAAGTATCGCGCCCAGCAGCCGCTCGAGCCGCTCGAGGCGCAGATCGCCGCGCTCATCGCCGAACACCCCGAATACGTACCGCTGCTGGAGTCCCCCGAGGCGCTCGGGGCGGAGTTCACGCCGGAGGGCGGCCGCCAGAATCCGTTTCTGCACCTCGGTCTGCATCTGGCGGTGCGCGAGCAGGTCGCGACCGATCGTCCCGCCGGCATCGCCGCGGTCCACCGCGAGCTCACCGCCCGGTTCGGGGATACCCATGCCGCCGAGCACGCCATGCTCGAGCGGCTCGCCGAGACGCTCTGGGACGCGCAGCGCGCCGGGCGCATGCCCGACGAGCAGCACTACCTCGAGCGGCTGCGCCTGCTCTAGCGACTCGCGCCGCGCTCCTCGAGCAGCAGCCGGTAGATCAGGCCGCCGACGGCGCCGCCGAGCAGCGGCATCACCCAGAACAGCCACAGCTGATGGACGGCCCAGCCGCCCTGAAAGAGCGCCACGCCGGTGCTGCGGGCCGGATTGACCGACGTATTGTCCACCGGGATGCTGATCAGGTGGATGAGGGTGAGCGTCAGCCCGATGGCCAGCCCGGCGAAGCCCGCCGGCGCGCGCCGGTCGGTGGCGCCCTGGATGACGAACACGAACAGCGCCGTCAGCACGAACTCCGAGACCATCACCGCGTGCATCGAGTACCCGCCCGGGGAGTGCGCCGCGTAGCCGTTGGACGCGAAACCGCTCGCGGCGGCATCGAATCCCGGCTTGCCGGTGGCGATGGCGTAGAGCACCGCGGCCGCCACAATGGAGCCGAGCACCTGCACGAGGACATAGGGGAGCACGTCCTTGGCGGCGAAGCGCCCGCCAGCGAACAGGCCCACGGTCACCGCAGGGTTGAAGTGGCCGCCGGAAATCCAGCCGACCGCGTACACCATGGTGAGCACGGTGAGGCCGAAGGCGAGCGCAACGCCCACAAAACCGATGCCCAGATGAGGATAAGCCGCCGAGATCACGGCGCTGCCGCAACCGCCGAGCACCAGCCAGAAGGTCCCGAAGAATTCCGCCGCCAATCGCTTACGCATAGGTCGCTCCATTTAACCTCTTTGCCTGTGACGATTCTTCCGGGCCGCCCCTTGGCCGCCCCCTAGCCGCGCGGTCGCGCGGATGGTAGCACGGGCGCGGGCGTGTCCACGGCGGTACCGCCCACCCCGGCTGCCCGTATGGTCACGCTACTGCTACACTGATTGCCGGTCGCGCACAGAGGACCGCACATGGGTTTGAGGGGCGCGGAGAGCTCGACGGGCGAGGATTCGCCCGAGCGGCTGAGTCTCGATGAGCTCCGGCAGGTGCAGCTCGAGCGGCTGAGCCACGCCGTTCGGCATGCCGGGGAGAACGTCCTGCACTACCAGCGGCGCTTCGCCGAGCACGGCGTGGCCCCTGAGGACCTGCGCACGCTGGAGGATCTGGTGCGCTTCCCGTTCCTGACCAAACAGGACTTCCGTGCCAATTACCCCTTCGGCCTGTTCGCCGTGCCGCGCGACCAGATCGTGCGCATCCATACCTCGAGCGGCACGAGCGGCAAACCCACCGTCGTCGGCTACACCGCCCGGGACCTGGAGATCTGGGCGCGACTGATGGGCCGGTGCATCCGGGCCGCCGGGGCGCGCACCGGGGACATCGTGCACATCGCCTACGACTACGGTCTGTTCACCGGGGGACTCGGCTCACACGCCGGCGCCGAGCATCTGGGCTGCACCGTGATCCCGGTTTCGAGCGGCCGCAGCGCCTGGCAGATCGAGCTGATGGAGGATTTCCGGCCCGACATCCTCATGGCCACGCCCTCCTACGCCCTGAATCTCGCCGACGCCTTCGATGCACGCGGCCTCGATCCGCACGAGAGCTCGCTGCGCATCGGCATCTTCGGCGCCGAGCCCTGGAGCGAGGCGACGCGCGCGGCGTTGCAACTGCGGCTCGGGCTCGAGGCGTTCGATCTGTACGGGCTCGCCGAAGTCATGGGGCCGGGGGTGGCGTGCGAAACCGCAGGTGGACCGCTCGGACTGACGCTGTGGGAGGATCACGTGTACCCCGAAGTGATCGATCCCAACACCGGCCAGGTGCTGCCGGACGGGGAGGAGGGCGAACTCGTGCTCACCTCGCTCACCAAGGAGGCGCTGCCGGTGATCCGCTACCGCACGCACGATCTGACGCGGCTGCTGCCCCCGCAACTCGGTCCGATGCGGCGCATTGCCCGGGTGAGCAGCCGCACCGACGACATGCTGGTCATTCACGGGGTCAATGTATTCCCGTCGCAGATCGATGCGCTGCTCGCGCGCTCAGGCGGCTTCTCGCCGCACTACAAGCTGGAGATCACCCGCCGCGGGCCTCTCGATGACCTCACGGTGCACGCCGAGACGCTCTCGCGCCAGTATCAGAGCGACGCGCAGTTGCGCGCCGCCGCCGAGGACCTGGTACATGAGATCAAGACCTTCATCGGCATCAGCGTCACGGTGGTGGTGCACCGGGTGGGGACGATCGAGCGAGCCCCGGGCAAGTCGACCCGACTGATCGAGCGGCGCGCCGCGGCGCGCTGAGCAGCCGCGGCGCGCCCTGAACCGGCTCAGCCCTTCCTGGGGAGGTACAGGTCGGTCAGCGTGCCTTCGAAGGCCTCCGCCGCCGCACCCACTGTCTCCGAGAGCGTCGGGTGCGGATGGATGGTGAGCCCGACGTCGGCCGCATCGCAGCCCATCTCGATCGCGAGCGCCACCTCGCTGATCAGCTCCCCGGCGTTGGTCCCGACGATGCCCCCGCCGAGCACCCGGTGAGTGTCCGGATCAAACAGCAGCTTGGTGAACCCCTCGTCGCGCCCGATGGACAGCGATCGGCCGCTCGCAGCCCAGGGGAACACGGTCTTCTCGAATTTCACGCCGCGGGCTTTGGCGTCGAGCTCGGTGAGTCCCACCCACGCAATCTCCGGATCGGTGTAGGCCACCGACGGGATGACGCGGGCATCGAACGCGCTCTTGTGGCCGGCAGCCACTTCAGCCGCAACCTTCGCCTCGTGCACCGCTTTGTGGGCGAGCATGGGCTGGCCGACGATGTCGCCGATGGCGAAGATGTGCGGCACGTTGGTCCGCATCTGTTTGTCGACCGCAATGAAGCCGCGGTCCGAGACGTTGACGCCGGCGGCCTGTGCGCCGATGCGCGCGCCGTTCGGGGACCGTCCGACCGCCACGAGCACGCGATCGTAGAGCGACGGTTCGGGGGCCTTCACGCCCTCGAACGTCACGCGCAGGCCCTCTTTGAGCGCCTCGACGCGCGTCACCTTGGTGCCGAGCAGCACCTGCTCGTAGCGGGCGCGGATGCGCTTCTCGAGCGGCCGCACCAGATCCGCATCACAACCGGGGATCAACTGCGGGGTCAGTTCGACGACGCTCACGCGCGTGCCGAGCGCCTGATAGACGCAGGACATCTCGAGCCCGATGATGCCCCCGCCAATCACCAGCATCGGCCCCTGGAACGGCTCGATCTCGAGCGCGCCGGTGGAGTCGATCAAGCGCGGATCCTCGGGCAGGCCCGGCAGCCGGACCGACTCGGACCCGGCGGCGATGATGCATTGCTCGAAGCGGATGCGCTCGGCGCCGTGCTCACCGCGCACTTCCATGACGTTCGGCCCGAGGAACGTGCCGACGCCCTGCACCACCTCGACCTTGCGCTGCTTGGCGAGCATCGTCAGTCCGCCGGTGAGCTTCTTCACCACGGAGTTCTTCCACTCGCGCAGCTTCGTCCGGTCGATCTTCGGGGCGCCGAATGAGATGCCGTGCGCGGCCATCTCGGCAGTCTCCTCGATCACTTTGGCCGCGTGCAGCAGCGCCTTGGACGGAATGCAGCCGACATTCAGGCAGACCCCGCCGAGGGTGTTCCAGCGTTCGACCAGCGTCACCTTCAGTCCCAGATCCGCCGCGCGGAAGGCGGCGGAGTAGCCGCCGGGGCCCGACCCGAGCACCAGCAGTTGCGTCGAGCGGTCAAAGCCGCTCTCGGCACCCTGCGCTCCCGAGACGGAGCGGGTCGGCGCAGCGGCCGCGGGTGCCGGAGCCGGAGTGGGAGTGGGAGTGGGCGCAGGCGACGCAGGCGCGGCCGCAACCGGCGCAGCAGCCTGCAGACGCAGGATGGGCGTGCCTTTGGAAACCTTGTCGCCGGCCTTGACCAGCACTTCGCCGATCACACCGGCAGCGGTCGACGGCACGTCCATCGAGGCCTTGTCCGTCTCGAGCGTCAGCAGCGGCGAGTCGACTTCGATGTGCTCGCCGGCCTTGACCAGCACCTCGACGACGGACACCTCGTTGAAGTTACCGAGATCCGGAACCATCAGCTCGACTGAACTCACGGCACGGCCTCGATCAACGCGTGCGGGTGGGCGAGCGTCTCGGCCAGGAAACTCGTGAAGCGAGCCGCGGCCGCCCCATCGATGACCCGGTGATCGTAAGAGAGCGACAGCGGCAGCATCAAACGGGGCACGAACTGCCCGTCGCGGTACACCGGCTTATGAGCCGAGCGCGACACACCGAGGATGGCGACCTCGGGGGCGTTGATGATCGGGGTGAAGGCGGTGCCGCCGATACCCCCGAGACTCGAGATCGTGAAACAGCCGCCCTGCATCTGCTGCGCCGAGAGCTTGCCGACGCGCGCCGCCGCGGACAGTTCCCCGAGCTGACGGGCCACCTCGTAGATGTCCTTGTGGTCCGCCCCGTGCAATACCGGCACCATCAGGCCGTTCGGTGTATCGGCCGCGAAGCCAATGTTCACGTACTTCTTCAGGACCAGGTTCGCACCGGAGGCATCCAGCGAAGCATTGAACGTCGGGAACGCCTGCAGCGCCTTGACGCAGGCGCGGACGATGAACGCGAGCGGCGTGAGCTTGATGCCCTGCGCCGCCGCAGCGTCCTTGAGCTGGGCGCGCAGCGCCTCGAGTTCCGTGATGTCCGCTTCGTCGAACTGTGTCACGTGTGGCACATTGACCCAGCTGGCATGCAGCCGCGGCCCGGAGATGCGCTGGATACGCGAGAGCGGCTGGGTCTCGACCGGACCGAAGGCCGCGAAATCCACCGCCGGTACGGCCGGCAGCGCGCCGGCGCCGCCTGGGCCCGAGCCCGTCATTGCGCCTTTGACGAACGCTTTGACGTCTTCGTGGGTAATGCGTCCTTTGATGCCGCTGCCCTTGACGCGCGTCAGATCTACGCCGAGCTCTCGAGCAAACTTGCGCACGCTCGGGCCCGCGTACGCGCGCGCGAAGCCCGGCTCATTGATCGGGGGAAGCTCTGGCGGAACGCTCGGTGCAGCGGTCGGCGCCGGAGCCGCCGCCGGTGCCGGAGCCACCGACGGTGCAGGGGCCGCCGCCGGTGCCGGAGCCGCCGCCGGTGCCGGAGCCGCCGGTGGTGCGGGGGCCGCAGCCGGTGCAGGGGCCGCAGCCGGTGGGGCAGCAGCCGGTGGGGCAGCAGCCGGTGGGGCAGCAGCGCCCGCGGTGCGCACCGTCGCCACCACGTCGCCCGCCGACACGGTCCCGCCTTTGGCAACGTGCAGTTTCTCGATCACACCGGCCACGTTCGAAGGCACATCCATGGTGGCCTTCTCGGTTTCGAGCGTGACCAGCGGCGCCTCCGACTCGATGCGCTCGCCCGGCTTGACCAGGACGTCGATGACGGCGACGTCTTTGAAATTGCCCATGTCGGGCACACGCACTTCAACCAAGCTCTCTGCCGCGCTCATCGCGATTTCGCCTTCAATTTCAGACTTTCCAGGGAACCGGCTTCTCGCCGCTCACGCCGAGCTTGTCCATCGCACCGCTCACCACCGACGGCTCGATCTTGCCGTCATCGGCGAGCGCCTTGAGCGTCGCGATCACGATGTACTTGCTGTCGACTTCGAAGTGCTCACGCAACGCCGCGCGCGAGTCCGACCGACCGTAGCCGTCGGTCCCGAGACTGACGTAGCGGCCGGGAATCCACTCGCGGATCTGATCGGGCACGGCGCGCACGTAGTCGGTGGCCGCGACGAACGGTCCCTTGGCCTGCGCGAAGCACTCGCTGACGTACGAGGTGCGGGCCGTCTCGGCCGGGTGCAGCATGTTCCAGCGCTCGCACTCGAGGGCCTCGCGGCGCAGCTCGCTGAAACTGGTTACCGAGAACACATCGGCACGCACGCCGTAGTCGCTCTCGAGCTGCGCGGCGGCCGCGAGCACCTCGCGCAGGATGGTGCCCGAGCCGAGCAGCGTGGCGCGCAGCTTCCCGCCCTTGCCGGCGGCCTGCAGCCGGTAGGCACCCTTGAGAATGCCCGCCTCGGCACCCTTCGGGAGCGCCGGCTGCGGGTAGTTCTCGTTCATCGTGGTGATGTAGTAGAAAACGTTCTCCTGCTCGGCGTACATCCGCCGCATCCCGTCCTGGATGATCACGGCGAGTTCGTAGCCGTAGGCCGGGTCGTACGCGATGCAGTTCGGCACGGTGCTCGCTACCAGCTGGCTGTGCCCGTCCTGGTGCTGCAGGCCCTCGCCGGCAAGCGTGGTGCGTCCGGCGGTCGCGCCGATCAGGAAGCCGCGCACCTGTTGGTCACCGGCCGCCCAGATGAAGTCCCCGACGCGCTGGAAGCCGAACATCGAGTAGAAGATGTAGAACGGCACCATGTTGATGCCGTGGTTGCTGTAGGCGGTGCCGGCGGCGATCCACGAGCACAGCGCCCCGGCCTCGTTGATGCCTTCCTCGATGATCTGGCCCTTCTTGTCCTCGCGGTAGGACATGAGGGTGTCGGCATCCTGCGGGGTGTAGAGCTGACCGACCGAGGAGTAAATGCCGATCTGACGAAACAGGCCCTCCATACCGAAGGTGCGCGCCTCATCCGGCACGATCGGCACGACGTTCTTGCCGATCTCCTTGTCCTTCAGCAGCGCGGTGAGAATGCGCACGAAGGCCATCGTGGTCGAGATCTCCCGCTCACCGGTGCCCTCGAGCACCTGCGCGAACGCCTCGAGCGGCGGAACGGCGAGCGGCGGCGCCTCGCGGCGGCGCGCCGGCAGCGAGCCGCCGAGGTGCGTGCGCTGCGCACGCATGTAACGGGCCTCGTCGGAATCCTCCGGCGGCTTGCGGAACGGCAACCGCGCGATCTCCTCGTCGGAGATCGGAATGTGGAAGCGATCGCGGAAGGCGCGCAAATCCTCCTCGGAGAGCTTCTTCTGCTGGTGCGCGACCATCTGGCCCTCGCCGCCCTTGCCGAGCCCGAAACCCTTGACGGTCTTGGCGAGGATCACCGTCGGCTGGCCCTTGTGGGCCATCGCCGCGGAGTAGGCCGCGAACACCTTGCGCGCATCGTGCCCACCGCGGTTCAGGCGCCAGATCTCCTCATCGGACATGTTGGCGACCATGGCGCGCAGCTCCGGGTACTTACCGAAGAAGTGCTCGCGCGTGTAGGCGCCGCCCTTGGCCTTGAAGTTCTGGTACTCGCCGTCGACGCACTCCTCCATCAGCCGGCGCAGCAGGCCGTCAGTGTCGCGCGCGAACAGCGGATCCCAGCGCGAGCCCCACAGCACCTTGATGACGTTCCAGCCGGCGCCGAGGAAGGCCGCTTCGAGTTCCTGGATGATCTTGCCGTTGCCGCGCACCGGGCCGTCGAGACGCTGCAGATTGCAGTTGATGACGAACACCAGGTTGTCCAGGCCCTCGCGCACCGGCATCGTGAGCGCGCCCATCGACTCCGGTTCGTCCATCTCCCCGTCGCCGAGGAAGGCCCAGACCTTGCGATCCGATGGCGTCGCCAGACCACGGTGCTCGAGGTAGCGGATGAAGCGTGCCTGGAAGATCGCCTGCATCGGCCCGAGTCCCATCGAGACGGTCGGGAACTGCCAGAAGTCCGGCATCAGCCAAGGATGCGGATAGGAGGAGAGCCCCTGGCCGGGGCCGCCGGCTTCCTGGCGGAAATGATGCAGCTGACTTTCCGTCAGACGCCCCTCCAGATACGCGCGGGCGTAGATGCCCGGGGAGGAGTGGCCCTGGAAGAACACCAGATCGCCGGGATGCTCGGCGCTCGCGGCGCGCCAGAAATGATTGAAACCGACCTCATAGAGCGTCGCCGAAGAGGCGTAGCTCGCCAGGTGTCCGCCGTACTCGGAGGATTTGCGGTTGGCGGCGACCACCATGGCGAGCGCATTCCAGCGGATGTACGCCTCGATGCGCTTCTCCAGCTCGCGGTTGCCCGGGTACACCGGCTCGCGTCCCGGCGGGATGCTGTTGACGTAGGCCGTATTGGCCTTGAACGGCAAATATGCGCCGCTGCGCCGGGAGTAGTCGATGAGCCGGTCGAGCAGGTAGTGCGCCCGCAGAGGTCCGTGGGTCTTCAGCACCGAGTCGATCGACTCGAGCCACTCCTGTGTTTCAACCGGATCGATGTCGGTGAGTTTTGGCGGTTCGGTCATGCAGTCTCACACTCGGCCGCACGACGCCGAAGCGCGCGCAGCCCAAGGGGTAGAATTCCTAGACATTCCCCGCGCGGTCCGGTGGCGCCCCCTCGAACCTACGACGCATACACCCGATGCGAAAGGCCTCGGCCGAATGGAGTAGGATGCGCCGCCAGCATCCCCTGCGAGCGAAAGTCGCCTGTCAATGAGCCGCGCAATAATCCGGGTTTCATCCGCGATGGTCAAGCAAGGCGGCCGCGCTCGCGCCGCGGCGCGCGGGCCTGTTGCGCTGCTGCCGGCCCCGCTCAGCCCGAAAATCGTGCGCTCGCGCACACTCGGGGAACTCGACACCCTACTTGTGGCGATGCCCGCGTCTGCCGGAAGAGAGAGTCTCGCCGCACTGCCCGAGGCCGAGCGCTGGCGAGGACTGCTCGAGCGCGAGGCGCCCCAGCCGCTCAGTGTGCGCAGCACGACGCTCGCGAACCGGCGTCAGACGCAAGCCGTGCTCGGATTGCTGCCCGACGCGCCGAGCGAGTTCGAGCGCCTGCAGCTCGCCGGGCGGATGCTGAAGAGTGCCGCGGCGCGAACGCCGCGCGCGGCGGGCCTCGTCGCGCTCGGTACGAGCGCGGCGCGCGCCGCGGGGCTCGAGGCGCTGCTCGCCGCGACCCTCGCCGAGCATTTCCCGCTGCCGAGCTTCAAGAGCGCGGCCCCGGCGGCCGCGGCGCTCGAGCGCATCGTGTTGCCGGCCGACCCACCCCTCGACACCCGCTACGCCAAGATCTGTGCCGATGGGACCAACCTCGCCCGCTGGCTGACCGCGCTACCGCCCAACATGCTCGATGCGCGCGGCTACCGCCGCGTGCTCGGCGAGCTCGCCCGGCGGCACGGCCTCGGCCTGCGCTGGCTCGGGCAGAGCGAACTGCGTCGCGCCGGCGCGAACGCCTTCCTCGCCGTGGCGCGCGGCAATGGCCACCGCGACGCCGGCATCGCTCAGCTGACCTACCGCCCGGCGCGGCGGCGCACGGCGGCGCCGGACGTGGCGCTGATCGGCAAGGGCATCCTGTTCGACACCGGCGGGGTGAACCTGAAATCCCACCGCAGCATGCTCGAGATGCACACCGACATGAGCGGCAGTGCCGTGGCGCTTGCCACGCTCGTCGCGCTGGCCGAGCTGCGCGCGCCGATCAACGCGGACGCCTGGCTCGCGATCACTGAGAATCATATCGGCCCGCAGGCCTACCGGCCGCAGGAGGTGGTGCGCGCGGCCAACGGGGTGAGCATCCAGGTCATCCATACCGATGCCGAGGGACGCATGGCGCTCGCCGACACCCTGGCGCTCGCCGCGCGCACCCGGCCGCACCTGATGCTCGACTACGGCACGCTGACCGGGGCGTGCGTGCAGGCGCTCACCGAGCGGTTCAGCGGTGTATTCACCAACCGCGAGGCGCTCGCTGAACGGCTGCTCGCCGCCGGCCGCGCGAGCGGCGAGCGGGTCTGGCCCTTCCCGTTCGACGCAGACTTCGACGCGGACCTGGAGAGCAAAGTCGCCGACGTGCTGCAGTGCGCCGTCGAGGGCAAGGGCGATCACATCCTCGCGGCGCGTTTTCTCAACCGCTTCGTGCCGCCTGAGATACCCTGGGCGCACCTTGACCTCTCGGCCGCGACGCGCGCCGGCGGGCTCGGCCACATCAATACCGACATCACCGGGTTCGGGGTGCGGTTCACGCTGGAGTTGCTGGTGCGAGAAAATGTGCTGCGGGCCCTGCGGGAGCAGATATGACGGCGAGCGACGCGCTGACGCTGCGCCGTCCCGATGACTTTCACCTGCACGTGCGTGACGGGCAGGCGCTCTCGGCAGTCGTACCGTTCACCGCGGCGCGCTTCGCGCGCGCGCTGATCATGCCGAATCTGCGTCCGCCGATCCGCACCGTGGCCGAGGCGAGCACCTACCGCGAGCGCATCCTCGCCGCGCTGCCCGCGCACAGCCGCTTCGAGCCGCTGATGAGCCTGTACCTCACGGACCACACGGCGCCGGAGGAGATTGAGCGCGCCCGCCGGCATGGCGGCATTCTCGGCTGCAAGCTGTACCCGGCCGGCGCCACCACCCACTCGGATGCCGGCGTGACCGACATCCGCGCGGTGGATGCGGTGCTCGAGCGGATGCAGGAGACGGGCCTGACACTGCAGGTACACGGCGAGGTGACCGATCCACAGGTCGACGTATTCGACCGCGAGGCACGCTTCATCGACCAGGTGCTCGCGCCGCTCACCGAGCGCTTCCCGCGCCTGCGCATCGTGTTCGAGCACATCACCACGCGCGCCGCCGTGCAGTTCGTGCTCGGTGCGCGCGCCGGTATCGCGGCCACGGTCACGCCCCAGCATCTGCTCATGAACCGCAACGCGCTGTTCGCCGGCGGCATCCGGCCGCATCACTACTGCCTGCCGGTGCTGAAATCCGAGCCGGACCGCGAGGCGCTCTGTGCGGCGGTCGCGAGCGGCACGCCCCGGCTGTTCCTCGGCACCGACAGCGCCCCGCACGCCCGCGCCACGAAAGAGAATGCCTGCGGGTGCGCCGGGATCTTCTCGGCGCACGCAGCGCTCGAGTTGTACGCCGAGGCGTTCGAAGCGCTCGGCGCGCTGGCGCGCCTCGAGGCGTTCGCGGCGCACCACGGCGCGGATTTCTACGGGCTGGCGCGCAACGAGGGCCACGTGCGCCTCGTGAAATCGGACTGGACGGTTCCCGAGCACTATCCCTATGGCGCCGAGGCGCTGGTGCCGCTGCGCGCCGGGGAGCGCATCGGCTGGCGTCTGCAGACGGAAGCGCACGCATGAGTGAGCAGAATGCCCCGGTGCGCGGGCCGATGGCCAGTCGCTTTCGCGGCTTCCTGCCGGTCGTGGTCGACGTCGAGACCGGCGGCTTCAACGCGGCCACCGATGCGCTGCTCGAGATCGCTGCGGTGATGATCGACATCGACGCCGATGGCGTGCTGCGCCGCGGCGTGACGCACAGCTACCACGTCAAGCCCTTCGAAGGCGGGCGTCTGGAACCGGCCGCGCTGCAGGTGACGGGCATCGACCCGTTTCACCCGCTGCGCCCGGCGCTGCCCGAACACGATGCGCTGCAGAGGATCTTTCGCGAAATTCGCCATGCCATCCGTGACTACGGCTGCCGGCGGGCGATCCTGGTCGGGCACAACGCCGCGTTCGACCTCGGGTTCCTCAACGCCACGGTCAAACGCGCTGACCTGAAGCGCAATCCCTTCCACCCCTTTTCCTGCTTCGACACCGCGACGCTGGCCGGTGCGGCCCTCGGCCAGACGGTGCTCGCCAAGGCGGCGATGGTGGCCGGCCTGGAGTGGGACCCGGCGAACGCGCACTCGGCCAGCTACGACGCCGAGCGCACCGCGGATCTGTTCTGCCTGGTGTGCAACCGCCTGCACGAGAGCTTCGGCGAGGCACAGAGCCGGGCCCTCGCACTCGGCTGGCAGAGCCAGCCGGGCGAGGCCGAAGAGCCTTAAGCGGCCCTTACGCCGGCACGGCGAGTGCGCCGGCGCCGGAGAGCACCTTTTCGAGCTCTCCGCTCTGGTACATCTCGAGTGTGATGTCGCAGCCGCCGAGCAGCTCGCCGTTGACGTACAGCTGCGGGTAGGTCGGCCAGTTCGAGTAGCGCTTCAGCCCCTCGCGCAGCTCCGGGTCCTCGAAAATATTGACCGCCTTGAACTGCGCGCCGAGGGCGCGCAGCGCCGCAACCGTCTGCGCCGAGAAACCGCACTGCGGAAAGTCCGGCGTGCCCTTCATGAACAGCACCACCGGAGCGGCGCCGATCTCGCCCTTGATTTTCTCCACCACGTCCATCGCTTCACCTCTTCAGGGACATTTTGCGCCGCTCGATCGCGGCGATCACTTGCCATTGCTCCGCGGCGCTGAGTGCGCTCCAGCGGGCGATCTCCGCCACGGTCCGCAGGCAGCCGACACAATATCCCCGCTCATCCAGCGAGCAGATCTTGACGCAGGGAGAGGGGGGAGGACTGGAAGCCGGCGCGGGAACCTCGAGCATGCGAGCACCATTATGAGGCCGCGCGGCACAGGTTCAATCCCCGCGCTGCATGGTAGCCTGCGCGCATGAGCGAACCGACCCCCGCAGGCCCTGCCCTGCTGCCCCCCGCCGACCTCGATGCCCAGGTGAGCGCCGCGCTGCGCGAGGACGTGGGCCGTGGCGACGTCACTGCCGCCCTGGTCCCGCCCGAGCAGCGCGTGCGCGGGCAGATCGTGAGCCGCGAGGCGGCCATCCTCTGCGGACAGCCCTGGGTGGAGGCCTGCTTCCGGCAGCTCGATCCCCAGATCCGCCTCACCTGGCACCTGCCCGAAGGGGCCACGCTCGCGCCCGGTGCGCGGGTGTGCACCGTGGAGGGTGCGGCGCGCGGGGTGCTCACCGGAGAGCGCACGGCGCTGAACTTCCTGCAGTTGCTCTCCGGGACCGCCACCGCCGCGCACCGCTTCGCCCAGGCCGTGGCCGGCACCGGCTGCACCGTGCTCGATACGCGCAAGACCCTGCCCGGACTGCGCAACGCGCAGAAGTACGCGGTGCGCTGCGGCGGGGCGGCCAATCACCGCATGGGCCTGTACGACATGGTGCTCATCAAGGAGAACCACATCCTCGCCGCCGGCTCGATCGGCGCGGCGGTGGGCGCAGCGCGCCGGCTGGCCGCCGGCGTGCGCATTGAGGTGGAGGTGGAGTCGCTGGAGGAGCTCGAGCAGGCCTTCGCGGCCGCCCCGGACATCGTCATGCTCGATGAGTTCTCCCTCGAGGACATGCGCGAAGCGGTCGCGCGCAACCGCGCCCGCGGCCGTCCCATGCAGCTGGAAGCCTCCGGCAGCGTCAGCCTCGAGAGCATCGCCGAGGTCGCCGCCACCGGAGTCGATTTCATCTCCGTCGGGGCGCTCACCAAGCACGTGCGCGCCGTCGACCTGTCAATGCGCCTGGAATTCCAGACGCGCTGATACTGCCGCTCAGCCGGCGAGCTTGCCCTCGAGGTGCGTGGCGAGCTCCCCGATGGTCGGGAAGTCGAACAGCTCGGTCAGGTCGATCTTGCCCGGGTACTCCCGGTCGATCTGCTCGTGGATCTCGATCAGCTTCAGCGAGCTTGCACCCAGTTCGAACAGATTATCGGTGACGTCCACGCGCCGGCCGCCGAGCGCCGTCTCGCAGATGCCCTTCAACTTCTCCTCGATGGCGCTGCGCGCCCCGCCACCGCCGCCGCGCGCCTCCCGCAGTGCGGCCAGCGCCTGCAACTGCGCATCGAATTCCCCGTTCGCATACGCCTCCTCGAGCAGGTGACGCTGGATCTTGCCGCTGGTGGTCTTCGGGATGCGCTTGACCGGGACGACTTCGGCCACTTCGAGGCCGGTCTGCTCATTGATCCGCCGTGCCGCGGCATTCGCCAGCGCCACGAAGTCCTCGACCTCGCCGCGATGCAGCACGAACAATGCCAACTGTTCGCTCGCCTCGCCCGCAGCGCGCACGCCAGCGGCCACGACCTTGCCGAGTTCCAGGCCCTCGATCGGCTGCAGGATCGACTCAAGGTCGTGCGGATAGTAGTTCTGGCCGTTGACGAAGATGATTTCCTTCGCCCGTCCGGTGACGTAGAGCTCGCCCTGATGCACCACGGCGAGATCCCCGGTGCGCAGCCATCCGTCGGCGGTGAACGCCGCGGCGTTGGCCTCGGGGTTCTCGAAATACCCTGGCGTGACGTTGTCGCCACGAATGTGCAGGTGCCCGACTCGCGCCTCGGCCAGCGACCGGTCCTCGTCGTCGGCAATGCGTACGCGGCAGTACGGAATGGCTTTGCCTTCCGAGACCAGTTCGATGCCCTCGCGCTGCGCCACCGGCAGCGGCTGCACCTCGTGGCCGACGGTGAGCCCGTGCCGATTGACCACCAGCGTGCGCAGCGGCGCACCCGGGACCGGGAAGCTCACCGCGAGGGAGGCCTCCGCGAGTCCATAGACCGGATACATCGCGTTGACGTTCAGCTGCGCCGGCGCCATGCGCGCCATGAACTGCCGGCACAGCGCTACCGAAATCGGCTCCGCGCCGTTGAAGATGAGCCGCACGGAGTGCAGATCCAGGTCATCGACAGGGCGATCGCCGAGCACCTTCAGGTAATGTTTGTAGCCAAAGTTCGGCGAACACAGGATGGTGGCTCGGATGCGGCTCGCCAGCTGCAGCCACAGCAGCGGACGGCGCACGAACAGATCGGTGGGCATCAGGTGCGCGTGCACCCGGTTGAAGAACATGACCAGGTGAAAGCCGATCAGGCCCATGTCGTGCGTGAGCGGCATCCACGAGAGGCTGACGTCCTCGGGGTTGAACCCGGCTACCTCGGTCGCGCCGCGCGCATTGGCGAGGATGTTGCCGTGCGTCAGCACGACGCCCTTCGGCTCGCTGGTCGAGCCGGAGGAGAACTGGATGAAGGCGATGTCTTCGGGGCGGGCAGTGTGCACCTTGCCGGCGCGCGAAATGTCATCCAGGTCATCGACCAGGAACGCCCGGCGGCGCAGCGCCTCGAACGTCTCGGTCTGACCCGTCTCGGCCGCAAACGCGCCGATGCGCTCGAGCGAGCGCCGCTCGGTGTAGATCACCGGCTCACCGAGGCGCCGCGCGATGCGCAGCAGCTTGTGGCGATGCTCATCGCTGATGCCGAGCGCCACCGGCACCGGCACGATGCCGCCGAGCACCGCCGCCCAGAACGCGTCGATGAACTGCTCGTTGTGGCCGAGGAACAGGATGAGCTTGTCGCCGGGGCGCGCCCCGAGCTTCTGCAAATGATGAAGGATGCCGAGGGCGCGCTCGTGCAGTTCGGCGAACGCGACCGTGCGGTCATCCTTCTCGCCCTCGTGGTAGGTGATGGCGCGCGGGAACTGGCGGTTCGCCTCGAGCAGTTCGGTCAGGGTCGTAACATTGAGCATCAGCGCCGTTCCAATTTCATGTAGACGGGATTGCGGGTGCGCAGGTTGATCTGCGCCTCGAGCGCGAACGGTTCGCGCGGGACGTGCACCAGACGAAACTCGCGCGCCACGCGCTGCACGTGCATCAACATCTCATAGAGCGCGAACGTCTCCCCGATGCAGTGGCGCGGGCCGGCGGCGAACGGCATGTACGCGAAGCGCGGCCGCTCGGCCTCGTGGTCGCGGTCGAAGCGCTCCGGCATGAAGGCATTCGGATCGTGCCAGTAGCGCGGATGGCGGTGCAGCAGATACAGCGGCAGCAGCACGTTGGTGCCGGCCGGGACCTCGTAGCCGGAGAGCACGTCCGGCTCGATCGTGCGCCGCGAGAGCAGCCAGCCCGGCGGATACAGCCGCAGCGCCTCATCGATCACCTGGCGCGTATAGGTCAGCTGCTCGAGTTCGGCGAGACTCGGTGCGCTCATCGCGCTCACCGGCGAGGCATCGAGCTCGGCGTGCAGCTTCGCCTCGACCTCGGGGTGCTGCGCGAGCAGGTACCAGGTCCAGTTCAGGCCGCTCGCGGTGGTCTCGTGCCCGGCGACCACCAGGGTCATGATCTCGTCAATCAGCTCCCGGTCACTCATGGGCGCACCGGTGTCCTTGTCGCGGGCGTTCATGAGCATCGCGACGTAGTCGAAGTGCTCCTCCTGCCGCTCGCGCCGGCGCGCGAGCAGGCCGGCCACCAGGCGGGTCAGGGAGCGGAACTTGTAAGCGAACTGCAGGTTGCGGGCCTGCTCCTTGGTCACCACCTCGAAGGGGTTGCCGCCGAGCTCGGCGCTCATGCGCTCAAGATCGCGGCCGAAGATCGCCTCCAGCACGATGCTCAGGGTCAGTTCGCTCATCTCATCGGTGAGATTGACCGGCTCGCCGCCGCGCGCCGCGTCCGCCCACCGCTCGAGCAGCCCGTCATTGGCCGCGGCGATGCGCGCGGCGAACTCGGTGATGACCCGCCGGTGAAACAGCGGCTGCAGCATCATGCGCTGGCGCCGCCAGAACTCGCCCTCGCTGGTCATGATCCCGTTGCCGAGCAGGATCTTCACCCGGTCGAGACCGATGCCCTTGGTGTAATTGCGGTGGTTCGTGACCAGGATGCGCTTGACGTCATCCGGGTGGTGCACCACGTAGGTGTAGGAGTTGCGCGCCGGAACGTAGACCCGGTACAGGTCCCCGTGCGCGGCGAACAGCTCGATCATGCGCTCCAGGGAGTCGTCCGTGGAACCGATGTCGAAGGACGCCTCCGCCACCGGCGGGCCCTGCTGGGTTGTCTCGGTCGTGCTCATGTAAGCTCTCAATTATACCCATCGGCGCCCCTGCCGATCCCATTGGAGTCACCGCTCGCATGACCGAGCCCGGCCTGCGCAATTCGCTCTACCGCACGGTCACCCGTTCGGACCGACGCATGACGCGGCTACGCCGCGCGCTGTACCGGCTCGCCATCCCGCTCGGCCTCGCCGTGATCCGCGCCTGGTGGGGCATGTGCCGCGTGGTGCGCATCGAAGGCGAGGAGCATCTGCTCGCGGCGCTCGCCGAGGCGCCCTCGGTCCTGCCGTGCTACTGGCACCAGCATCAGCTGTTTTGCGGCAAGTACCTGCTCGAGCAGCGCACCCGGGGATTGAAGGCCGGCTGGCTGATCAGCCCGTCGGTCGATGGCGAATTGGGCGCGATGCTGGTGCAGCGCCTCGGCGCGCACGCGATCCGCGGCTCCTCGACTCACACCGGCGCGCGGGCGCTGCGTGACTATTATCAGGCCCTGGTCAAAGAGAACATCTCCCCGGCGATCACGCCGGACGGCCCGCGCGGGCCGCGTTACCAGTTCAAGCCCGGCGCGATCCTGCTGGCGCAGATGTCCGGCCGGCCGATCGTGCCCATGGCCTACGCGGCCTCGCGCGCCTGGCGCATCAAGTGGGACCGGTTCGTGATCCCCAAGCCGTTCGCGCGCATCGCGATCGCCATCGGTGCACCGCGACACGTGCCGCGCACGCTCGATGCCGAGGGGCTCGCCGCCCTGCAGGCCGAGATGGCGGCGGAGCTGAAGCGCACCTTCGAGTCGGCGCGCCGGGCGCTCGGCTGAGCGCGTCGGCGGTGCGCAGAAACGTGCGCCCGTTCTCAGCCCGGAGCGGTCCAGGGCAGATTTTGTCAAGTCCCCAACCCTTGACCGAACAGTACGTTAGCTTGTGTTCTTGAACAGGTGTGCGAAAATCCGCTGCCACGCGTTAGAAGACCAAAGGTCCGATCGACCCGCGAGGCCAGACGGCAGTTCACATGTCCGGGGATACCCCGGGTGCAGGCTGCCAGGTCGGGCTTAGAGGTTACCGGTTCATGTCGAGTCACCCGTCGGACAGGCCAGCGGATTTCACTTCCACGGACATCTTGGCGTCCGACGCGTGGAAGGACCGGACGTCGAAACTCGGAATCGACGTCACCTGTACGCAAATCGCGGTCGAACTGCAGAACATGCGCAAGGGCACGCTGAATGCGAGCCTGCAGCGCAACCTCGGACTGCTGCGCGAGGTGACCGGCGTGGACTGCGCGTTCGTGGCGCTGCTGCGCGCCGAGCACACGGTGATCCAGGAGGTGCAGTTCGAGCGTACCGCGCTCGCTCAGTGCCGCCCGGAGGGTCTGGAGGAAACTCCGCTCGATACCCTCCCCTGGCTGAATGGGCGACTCGAGCACCTGCGTCTCTCCCAGCTGTCCGACACCGCCAAGCCGCCGCGCGAGCAAACCGCCGACGCGCAGCGCTTCGCCTCCCTGTACATGGGCTCAGTACTGCTCGTGGCCCTGCGGGTGCAGGGCAAGCCGGCGGGATTTCTCGGACTGGCCAATACCCTGCCGCGCACCTGGGACGTCAGCCAGCAGCTGCTGATGAAGCTCATCGGCACCAGCCTCGCCACCGGGCTCGAGCGAGTGCGGATGGAGGCGCGGCTCGCGAAGCTCGAGGAGCGCAATGCCCTCGCCCAGGCGGCCGCCAATGACGGACTGTGGGACTTCGACGTCGAGAACAACGAGGTGTATTTCTCGCCGCGCTGGAAGGCGATGCTCGGCTACCGCGACGAGGATCTGCGCGGCTCACCGGACTGGAGCAACCTGGTACACCCGGACGACCTGCCGCGGGTGCAGGCGGCGATCCGCGAGCACATCGACGGCAAGACCCCGACTTTCGAGAGCACCCACCGCATGCGCCATCGCAACGGTGAGTGGCGCTGGGTGATGAGCCGGGCCACCGCACGGGTCGATGAGCACGGGCGGCTGCTGCGTCTGGTGGGCGTCGAGCTCGACATCACCGAGCGCAAGCTCTACGAGGAAGCGCTGTTTCGTGAAAAGGAGAGCGCGCAGATCACCCTGCAGTCGATCGGCGACGGGGTGATCACCACCGATGCCGAATCGGTCATCGACTACATCAATCCGGTCGCCGAGGCGCTGACCGGCTGGCGGCTCGAGAACGCGATGGGACGGCCGGTGGAGGAGATCTTCCGCGCCTTCCACGAGGAGACCTGCGAACCGCTGGAAAACCCGCTCACCATGTCCGTTCGGCGGGTCCGGCCGATCAAGTCGGTCCGGCCGATGCTGCTGATCCGCCGCGACGGCAATGAACTGTACGTCGAGAGCACCGCCGCACCGATCCGCGACGGGGCCGGCAAGGTCACCGGCGGGGTACTGGTGTTCCACGACGTGAGCGAGGCTCGCGAACTGAACCGGCGGCTCTCCTACCACGCCAGTCACGACCTGCTCACCGGTCTGGTGAACCGGCGGGAGTTCGAGAGCCGGCTCGAGCGGGCGTTGAAGAGCGCCAAGGCGCACGAGTCCTCCTATGCACTGTGCTACCTGGACATCGACCAGTTCAAGATCGTCAACGACAGCTGCGGCCACAGCGCCGGTGACACGCTGCTCGGGCAGGTCGGGGCGCTGCTGAAATCGAAGATCCGCTGGCGTGACACCCTCTCGCGCCTCGGCGGGGACGAGTTCGGGATCCTGCTCGAGAGCTGCTCGATCGACGAGGCGATGCGCACCGCCGAGGTGCTGCGCGAGAGCGTGCGCAACTTCCGCTTCACGTGGGAAGACCGGGTGTTTCGCCTCGGCGCGAGCGTCGGGGTGGTGCCGATCACGGCCGACAACGAGGACGTGGCCTCGATCCTGTCGGCCGCCGACAGCGCCTGCGCAGCGGCCAAGGAGGCCGGGCGCAACCGCGTGCACAGCTTCGCTGAGAACGACATGGAGCTGATGCGCCGCCGCCGCGAGATGCAGTGGGCGGCGCGCATCAATACCGCCCTCGAGGAGGGTCGCTTCGAGCTGCATCGCATGGCCATCCAGCCGCTGCAGCAGGCCGATCCGGGCGCGCACTACGAATTGCTGCTGCGCCTGAAGGACGAGTCGGGCCGGATCGTCACGCCCAATGACTTCATCGCCGCGGCCGAGCGCTACGGCATCACCCCGGCGATCGACCGCTGGGTGATCGAGAACGCCTTCCGGTGGCTGGTCTCGGAGGCCGACGAGCGCGAGAAGCTCGCCCTGTGCTCGATCAACCTCTCCGGGCAGAGTCTCGGGGACGACAAATTCCTGCCGTTCGTGATCGACCAGTTTCACCGCAGCGGCCTCGACGGCTCGAAGATCTGCTTCGAGATCACCGAGACCGCCGCAGTGGCGAGCTTCTCTCAGGCGAACCGGTTCATTCAGGCGCTGAAGGAGCTCGGCTGCAAGTTCGCGCTCGATGACTTCGGCACCGGACTGTCCTCGTTCGGGTACCTGAAGCACTTCCCGGTGGACTTCCTGAAGATCGACGGCAGCTTCGTGCGCGAGATCCTGCGCGACCCGATTGACCGCGAAATGGTCCGCTCCATCAACGAAATCGGCCATCTCACGGGCAAGAAGACCATCGCCGAGTTCGCCGAAAATGCCGAAATCATCCAGATGCTCACCAGCCTCGGGGTGGACTTCGCGCAAGGCTACGGCGTGGCCCAGCCGCAGCGGGTGCTCAAGGCCGCGGTGGCCTGATTTCCCGCAATCGCCGGCGAATTGCCGCTATACTGCTCGATATGAGCGCCAGTGCGTCTTCGGAAACCGTCGCGGCGCGCTGCCAGCAGCGCATGGCCGACTGCGGGATCCGGCCGACCGCTCAACGCGTGCGCATCGCCTCGCTGCTGCTGAGCGAACCGCAGCATCTGTCGGCGGAGCAGATCCTGGCGAGCCTGCGCGCCAGCGGCGCACGGGTCTCCAAGGCGACCGTGTACAACACGCTGAACCTGTTCGCCTCGCACGGCCTGATCCGCCAGCTCTCGGTCGATGGGACCCGGGCCTGGTTCGATTCCAATGTCGATGCGCACTACCACTTCCACGACCTCGCCAGCGGCGCGCTGATCGACGTGCCGGTGCCCGACGTGGAGTTCAGCCGTCTGCCGCCACCACCGCCGGGTACCGAGGTGGATGGCATCGATCTGGTGATCCGCCTGCGCAAGAAAGCGTCCTGAGCGACGCCGCTCCTTCGCGCCAAGGAGAGCGACGGTGCTGATGTATCACGGCTTCTATCACGGCTTTTTCCCCGGCTGGTTCGGGTTCTGGGGATTCGGCTGGCCACTCATGGCGGCGATCGCCGTCATCCCGTTCTGGCGCATCTGCACCCGCGTCGGGCACTCGCCCTGGCTCAGCCTGCTGATCCTGATTCCGCTGGTGAATCTGATCCTCCTGTACATCCTCGCGTTCGGGGACTGGCCTGGGCTGCGCGTCGCCGGCCAACCGCCCGCCAGCCGCCCGAGTTCCTCGACGCCCGGCCGCTGAGCACACTCCCCTGCCTCGCGGCCCCCTGGGGGTCTGCGAGGCACCCGCCGCGCGGCGTTACCACTGGGTCCCAGAAAGAAAACGGCCCCACTCGGGGGCCGCTTTTTGCTCAGCCCTGCACGGGACCGAGCGCACAGGACGTGCCGATCAGATCGAGCGAGACATCCGCCGACGGCGGCCGATGAACAGCGCACAGCCGAGCAGGCCGGCACCGAACAGCGCCAGGGCGCCCGGCTCCGGAGCCTCCGTCACGTTCTGGAACGTAAGCTGCGAAGGCGCACCATTGGCCTCGACGTA
>JAJZSQ010000167.1 GCA_021849615.1 Pseudomonadota bacterium | reverse complement strand
CAGGCCGGGCAGATCGACGGTGATCTGTTCATCGACTGCACGGGTTTCTCGGCGCTGCTGCTCGGCAAGACCCTCGGGGTCGGCTTTCGCGAGTGCGGCGACATTCTCTTCTGCGATACGGCCCTTGCGGTGCAGGTGCCGTACGATTCACCCGATTCGCCGCTCGCGTCGCAGACCATCTCGACGGCCCATGAGGCGGGCTGGACCTGGGATATCTGTCTGCCGACCCGGCGCGGAATCGGCTATGCGTATTCGAGCCGCCACACCAGCGAGGAGGCTGCGCGCGAGACGCTGCTGCGTTACATCGGGCCGCAGCACAAGGATCTGCCGGTGCGCAAGATCCCGATCCATGCCGGACACCGTGAGACGTTCTGGAAGCACAATTGCGTGGCCGTCGGCCTCGCGAGCGGCTTCCTCGAGCCGCTCGAATCCTCCGCCATCGTGCTGGTGGAGCTGTCGGCGAAGCTGCTCGCTGAGCAGCTGCCGGCCTGCCGCGAGGTCATGGATCTCGTGGCGAAGCGGTTCAACGAGAATACGATGTACCGCTGGGGCCGCATCATCGATTTTCTCAAACTGCACTACGTGCTGACGCGTCGCACCGACACCGCCTTCTGGCGCGACAATTGCGATCCGGCGACCGTGCCGGAGCGGCTGCGCGAGCTGCTGACGCTCTGGCGCTACCAGTCACCGTGGTTCTACGACGAGTTCGATCGGCTGGAGGAGGTTTTCCCGGCCGCGAGCTACCAGTACGTGCTCTACGGCATGGGATTCAAGACTGAGGTGGCGGCCGAGGAGACCGTGGATACTGCCGCGACCGCACTGCGCTGCGTGCAGGATAATGAGAAGATGGTCGGCGAGCTGAGCATGCGGCTGCCCACGAACCGCGAGCTTTTGAATAAGATTCACCAATACGGCCTGCAGCCGATCTGATTGCCGCCGCTGCCATGACGCAAATCGTACCGCTGAGCAAAGAAAAGCATCGCGAACTGAAGATTGACGCACGCGCTTCGGCCGCCTACGGCGACAACCGGCACTTCGTGCAGGTGATCGTCAATGAATTCCCTCATTTACTCGTGCATTATCCGATCCTCTTCGGCAAAGAGGCGGACACGGGCCAGTTCTTCTGCGGTGCGATGCTCGGGTTCATCGAGGGAGAGAACCAGTTCCTCGAGGAGTGGCAGCGCGATGCGCAGTTCTACCGGCCGCTCAGCCTGCAGCGCGAGCCGTTTTATGCCCACGGGCCGGAACTGGCCATCGACCTGGATCACCCGCGGGTTGCCGCCGCTGAGGGCAAGCCGCTATTCAGTGACCAGGGCGAGCCGAGCCGCTATCTGCAGAGCATCATCTGGGCCTTTCAGGACCTGGTGCCCGGCATCGAGCGGACCCGGATCTTCATCGCCCGGCTGCTCGAGCTCGAGCTGATCGAACCGATCGATATCGAGGTGGAATTCGAGGACGGCACGCTGCGCAAGTGCGAGGGCCTCTACACCATCAATCAGGACACGCTCTCGAGGCTGCCTGATGCTGTGGTCGTCGAGCTGTTCCGGCGCGGCTACCTCACGCTGATCCAGCTGATGATCGCCTCGCTGAAGCAGGTGCGCGAGATGGCGAGGGTCAAGAACGCCCGTCTGCTCGAACGCACGGCTGGACTGGCGGTCGCCCCCGGCGCCGCGGCGCGCTGAGCGCGCAATCCGGGTCGAGGAAATTCACATGGCGCGCGCCCCCGTCGAGATCCCCGGCCGTGAGCTGGGCGGGCCGGAGCAGTTTCTTCGGGAGATTCTCGAGCCGTGCCGTCCGGTCGTGCTGCGCGGCCTGGTGGATGCGTGGCCGGCCGTGCAGGCCGCTCGCCAATCGCCGCGGGAATTGCAGCGGTACTTCGCGACGTTCGATGCAGGCCTCGAGGTCGAGGCGTTCATCGGCGATCCGGCGATTGCCGGCAAGTACTATTACACCGCCGATCTGAAGGGATTCAACTTCGAGCGGCGACCGATGCCATTCCTTCAGGCCATCGGTGAGATGCTCGAGACGCTCGAGCGCCCCGAGAGTGCAACGCTCTATGTCGGCTCGGTGCCGGTGCCGCAGTGCATGCCGGGCTTCCTGGCAGCCAATCCCATGCCGCTGCTGCCACAGCGCGCTGGGGCGCGCCTCTGGATCGGGCACCGGTCCAACGTTTCGAGCCACTACGACACCTACGACAATCTCGCCTGCGTGGTGGCCGGCCAGCGGCGCTTCACGCTGTTCGCCCCGGAGCAGATCGGCAGGCTCTACATGGGGCCCATCGATCACACCATGGCGGGACCGCCGGTGAGTCTCGCGGCCTCGGCCGACGTGCCGGACCCGCAGCGATTTCCCCGTTTCGAGGAGATCCGCGCCGAGGCGCTGGTCGCTGAACTCGAGCCCGGGGATGCGCTGTATCTGCCGAAGCTGTGGTGGCATCAGGTCGAGGCGGTCGCGCCGTTCAACGTCATGATCAATCACTGGTGGGACGCCTTCAGCGCGGGTCCCGATGCGCCCTATACCAGCCTGCTGCTGGCGATGATCAGCATCGCCGAGCGCCCGCCAGCGGAGCGGCAGGCCTGGCGGGCATTTTTCGATCACTTCGTCTTCCGCACGGAAGGCCATCCGCTGCGGCATCTGCCGGAGAGCCAGCACGGTCTGCTCGGACCGCTGAAGCCGGATAACTACGGGCATCTGCGTGCCCGGATCATGCGCTTGTTGCGCGGCGGCTGAGCGGCCCGCTAAGGCGGCGCTGGAATTGGAGCGGTGACGACGCCGAGCAATCGGCCGCGGGACCGATTGCGACGCGGCAAGCTGCTGGGGAGCCGTCAGGACGTGTGGCGCGAAATGTCAGGGGACTGGTGCGGTATCTGCCCAAGGAGTGGCGCGGTATCCTTGGCTGCCTCACGAGAAAGTTCTAAGAACACGTATGCGCGCGCAGGTGATCCGATCGCGGACTAAACAGATGTCTCGGCAGCTGGGAGTAGCGTGCAACCAGAGTGCGGAGCGCTGATGCGCACGGATACCCATAGGCTCGTGAGCCGAAGAATTGCGTGCGTGGAGGCATATCGATCATGACTCCACCCGTGCGGATCGCGTGTTTCGGTGAGATGCTGCTGCGACTCGCCGCGCCGCGCGGCAAGCGGCTCAGCGAGGCCGACGCATTGCGGGTCTACGTGGGCGGCGCCGAGGCGAACGTCGCGATCGGATTGGCCCACCTCGGCGCTCCGAGCACGATGATCACGGTGCTGCCGGACAACCCTCTCGGTGACCTTGTCTTGGCGGAGCTGCGTCGCCATGCGGTGGAGACCTCCGCGGTGCGCCGTGCAGAAGGGCGCATGGGCCTTTACTTCCTCGAGCGTGGCGCGGGCGCGCGGCCGGCACGAGTGGTCTACGACCGACAGGATTCGGCGTTCTGCCGCGCTTTGAGCGCCGAGCAGCCCTGGGCGACGTTGCTCGAGGGGTGCGATTGGCTGCACGTTTCAGGCATTACGGCGGCGCTGGGCACAGCGGCGTGTGCCGCGGTGCTCGCAGCCGTGCATACGGCGCACGAACTTCGGCTTGGCGTGTCATTCGATTGCAATTACCGCCCGTCGCTCTGGCAGGGCAGGGCTGCGCAGGCCGGTCCGTTGCTCGCCGGTATCGCTGCGCATGCCGAAGTGCTCTTCGCCAGCGAGTACGACCTGGCGCTGCTGCTGGGGCAACCGGCCCCAACGCAGAGCACTCCCGACTCGTTCGCGCGCGCCGCCCGTGCGGCGTTCAAGCACTTTTCGAATCTGCGGCAGGTGGCATGCACGTTTCGACTCGAGCGCGGGTCGGATGAGCAGGCGCTCTTAGCGGCCAGCGTGACGCGGGACGGGGAGTTCCGCTCCGGCACGCATGAGCTGCGGGGCATCGTGGAGCGGATCGGCAGTGGCGATGCCTTCGCCGCCGGCCTGCTCTACGGGCTGCGCAGCGGCTTCGATCCACAGCACACCGTCGAATTCGCGGCAGCCGCGGCGAGTGTGAAGCACTCCCTCGGCACGGACTTCAGCCAGGCCACGGCCGAGGAGCTCGAAGCGGTGCTGCGCGGCGGCTCGGCGCTGGTGCGCTGAGCCGTCGCACGCTCCCTCAGCGCACGCGGCGGGTCTGCGGCCGGGTCAGCGCCTGGTTGGGCACGAATGGATCGCCGTGTGCCAGCTCGGCGAGCAATTCCTCGGAACGAGAAAGCCACGCGTCCTGCTTGTCGGGCGTGATGTTGTTGTGCGCCGAATCAATCATCGGCACCGCTTCCTTCGAGGCCGGGATTTCATTCAGTTCGGTCCACAGTCCCGCCGGCGGCGCGGTCGTGTCGATGAAGCCCATGGCGATGAGTGTCGGAGCGGTGATGTATGGGGCGAAGTTGACCGTATCGAAATACGCCGCGGTGTGCAGCACCTCGGGGTTCTGCGTCGCGTAGAACGGATAGCCCGGTCGGCGACCGTGCGCTAGCCCGCTCATGTCGGCCCCCGAGGGTTCGTTGACGATCACCGCCGTTTCCTTGCCGGGGTTCAGTCCGGCGGTGGCGAGGCTCTGCTGCCCGCCCATGCTCGTACCCGTGAGCACCAGTGTCTTGCCGTTCCAGAAGCGGCTGTGGCGGATGTACTGAAGCGCTCGCGTGTCGCGCAAGTACATCCCGAGGAAGTAAGAGGTCTGCGGGCTGTGCACTCCGAGCGCTGGGTAGTTCTGCGGCACCCCGCTGCCGCTCCCCGGCGCGATGTCGTGTGAATCGACGTCGAACACCAGCCAGCCCTCGGCGGCACGATTGGTTGCCCACGCGCGCTCGAGCGGATAGACGCCGGCCCATTGGTAGATGATCAGCGCGGGGAAGCGGCCGGCATGTGCCGGCATTGCCAGATAGCCCCTCACGTGCGAGCCGAGGCTCTTCAATCGGACCCGGAACAGCCTCACACCGGCCTGAGCAGTCGGCACCGGCGTCAAGTTCACATGCATCGGGACGCGTCTGAGCGCGGCGAGTTGGCGGGCCCAGAACGTATTGAAGTTGTGTGGCGGCGGGAGCGACGGGCGCAATTGCGTCGGGGCGACGGCCGCGCCGAGCGTGGCGACACGGTGCTCGGCGTAGGCGCCGAACGGGAACTGCGGGGCGAGCGGCTGGTAGTGCGGGTAACGGGCAAACAGCCGCTGCAGCGCCGGATCGTCCTTGCTCAGCAGCGCCTTCAGGCTGTGGTTCAGC
>JAJZSQ010000166.1 GCA_021849615.1 Pseudomonadota bacterium | reverse complement strand
GACCTGCGCCGGCTTGTCGACCACGACCCCGGAGAAGGGCGCATGCACCACCGTGTAGTCCTCCTGGACCTGCGCGGCGCGTTGCGCGGCGCGCGCCACGGCGACGTTGCGCCGTTGAGTGAGCACCTGGGCGGCAAGCGCGCCGGCCTGGGTCTGCGCCTGCTGCAGCGCCTGCACGGAGACCAGATGCTGACCGATCAGCGCCTGATCGCGGGCCAGATCGCGCCGCGCCTGGGCCCATTGCACTTGGTATTGGCGCAGCTGCGCCGCGGCGGCCTGCGCTTGCGCCTCCGCCTGCTCAAGCGCCGCGCGGGTCGCCTTGTCATCGAGCTTGGCGAGCACCTGGCCGTGGTGCACGAACTGCCCTTCCTGGAAATACACATGCGTCAGCATCCCGGCGATTTCCGCCGACACGGTCGCCTCGCGCTCGGCCGTGACGTAACCGCTCGCCTGCAGCACTGCGCGCGACGCCCCGGCCGGCGCCTGGGCGATTGCGGTTTTCACGGCAATGCCGTGCGTGCGAGTGAAGTAGAAGTAGCCGGCGGCTCCGAGCAGCACCAGCGCAAGCAGCGCGCCGAGTGCGATCCAGAGCGTGCGCGGTGCGTGCACCGCCTCACGCTGGCTGCGGTCGATCTTGAGCTGACCCAACAGCTGATGGCTATTGTTGGAGTCCACGTGGTCCGACATCCTCCGCTGCTGTTATTTTCCCCTCGGTCCCCCGACCGGTCGGAACCAAACGCGTGGCTCGGTGCAAGCATTCTACGGCAGCGCGGGGTTGAGGTAAATCCAGGCCATGGACACAGCATCGCGCGCCGCGCCGGCGCGCCCCAGTGCGATGCGTCACGGCACCCGGGTGACAACTGTCACCCGATGCGCTGTTCAGGGTTTGGCCGGATCGAGCTCGAGCCGCGGTGCGGCCGCACAGGCGGCGAGCAACGTCTGCGCCTCGCGCCAACGCGAGGAGGCCCTGAGCGCCTGGACGTCCGGCTGTTCGCGCACGTGCAGCCGCGCCAGACGCACGGCGGAGGCCGGCGCCGGTGTCACTTTCAGTCCCGCCAGCAACTGCTCGACTGCGGTCCGATCGTTGCACACCGGCAACATGTCGCAGCCGGCCGCGAGCGCCCGCGTGGCCCGCTCGAGCACCCCGCCATAGGCCACCGCACCGCCCATCGACAGATCGTCGGCGAATACTGCGCCCTGGAAGCCGAACGTCCCGCGCAGCACCTCCCCGATCCAACGCGGCGAGAAACTCGCCGGCGAGGCATCCACGGCCGGGAACAGCAGGTGTCCGACCATCACCGCGGGCAGTCCGTTGGCGATCAGCCGCCGGTACGGCATCAGATCCGCCTCGAGATCCGCAAGCTCCCGCCGATCGACCGGCAGCTGCGCATGCGAGTCGGCAGTGACCGCCCCATGACCCGGAAAATGCTTGGCCGTCGCCGCCATGCCGGCTTCGCGCATGCCGTGCATGTACGCACCGGCGAGCTGACTGACCACTTCCGGCCGGCCGTGGAAGGCCCGGTCGGTGATGAAACTCACGCCGTAATCGATGTCCACGCACGGCGCGAACGACAGATCGATGCCGCAGGCGGTGAGCTCCGCGGCCATCAGCCAGCCCATCTCACGGGCCAGCGCGAGCCCCTCGCGTGCCTCGAGATCGAACTGTCGGCCGATGCGCCGCGCCGCCGGCAGCACCGAGAAGCCGGTGCGAAAGCGCTGCACCCGGCCGCCCTCGTGATCGACCGCCACCAGGAGCCTCGGACTGCGCAGCGCATGGATGGACTTCACCAGCGCCGTCAGCTGCGGCGGATCCTCGTAATTGCGCGTAAAGAGAATCACACCGCCCACCAGCGGGTGCGCCAGCAGCGTGCGCTCCTCGGCGCTCAGCGACGTCCCGGTCAGATCGATCATCAGCGGGCCGAGCGTCATGGGTGCCTCCCTCACGGTCCGCTGAGCAACGCCAGTGACTCGACGTGTCCGGTATGGGCGAACATGTCGATGACGCCGGCCGCTTCGAGAGTGAAGCCGTGCTCATGGACCAGGATGCCGAGATCGCGAGCGAGGCTGCCCGGATGGCAGGAGATGTACAGCACGCGCTGTGGCCGCAGCGCTGCGACCGCGCCGAGCACTTCGCGGGCGCCGACCCGCGGCGGATCGAGCAGCACGTGGCGGTACGGACCGCGCAGCCAGGGGACCTGCGGATCGGGTGCAACGGACAGATCCGCGACGTGGAACTCGGCGGTGGTGATGCCGTTGCGCGCCGCGTTGCCGCGCGCCCGTTCGATCAACGACGCCTCGCCCTCCACGCCGACCACGCGCGCCCCGGAGCGGGCGAGCGGCAGGGTGAAGTTGCCGAGGCCGCAGTACAGATCGAGCACCGCCTCGCCCGGCGCAGGCGCGAGCAACTCGATCGCGCGCGCCACCAGTGCGCGGTTGATCGCAGCGTTGATCTGCACGAAATCGCTCGGCTCGAACTGCAGGCGCAGGTCGAACTCGGGCAGCGCGTAAAAGAGCGGCGCGCGCGCCGCATCGGGCTCGAGTGGCTCGATGCTCTTCAGTCCCCCCGGCTGCAGGTACAGGCGCGCCCCGGTGCGCGCCGCAAAGGCGCGCAGCCGCTCCCGGTCGGCCGCCGAGGGCGGCGCGAGCACCCGCAGCACCAGCGCGGTGACGTTGTCCGCCACGGCCACCTCGATCTGCGGCAGCTGCTGGCGGATCTCGAGGGTGCCGATGAGCTCGGCGAGCGGCTCGATCCACTCGCCCACCGGCGGCGCGAGCACGTCGCAATGATGCACGTCGGCGACGTACGGCGCGCTGCGCTCGCGGAACCCGACCACCACGCGGCCCTTCTTCGGCACGTACTTCACGCCGAGGCGCGCGCGGCGCCGATACCCCCACACCGGGCCTGCGAGCGGCTCGAGCCAGCGCGGACACTCGACGCGCGCCAGGCGCTCGAGGTTGTCGGCGAGTTCGGTTTGTTTCAGAGCGAGCTGCGCCTCGCTCGAGAGGTGCTGCAGCAGGCAGCCGCCGCACACCCCGAAATGCGCACAGCGCGGCGTCACGCGCGCCGCGGACGGCTCGAGCACCTCGAGGAGGCGACCTTCGTCGTGCTGGCGGTGGCGGCGCGTGCGCACGAAGCGCACCGTCTCTCCAGGGAGCGCACCGGGGACGAAGACGGTCTTGCCCTCGCGCACGATGCCCTCGCCCTCGTGCGTCAGCCCCGCCACCGACGCGCACTCCTCCACGGCCTGCTCCGGACGGATCGCCCGCGACCGGCTCATGCGAGCGCGTCCCAGGCCTTGAGGAACTGCGCAAAGTGCGGCTCCTCGCCGCTGCGCAGCAGCGCGCGCACGCGCTCCACCTCGCTCTGGTGCGCCTCGCGGGTGAATCGGCCGCGCAGCAGCTCGAAGCGCAGGTACACCAGGTACGTGTTGAGCACGTCCGTCTCGCAGTAGCGGCGGATCCCGGTGAGATCGCCCGCCTGGTAGGCGTCCCACACCTGTGCCCCGGAGAAGCCGAGCTTGCCCGGGAAGCCGAGCAGCTGCGCGATGTGCTCGAGCGAGACGCGCCCGCGCCCCTGAAACCCCGACAGCACGTCCATCAGATCGAGGTGCCGCCAGTGGAAGCGGCTCAGGTAATTGTTGTAGCGAAACGCCGGATCGGACTCCCCGGTCTCCCAGTAACGCGGGGCCTGCACGCCGGCGGCGAGCGCCCGGTAGGTGAGCACCGGCAGATCGAACCCCGCACCGTTCCAGGACACCAGCTCCGGGGAGAAGCGCTCGATGCCCTCGAAGAACCGCTCGATGAGCTCGTGCTCGGCGGAGTGCTCATCCCCGAGGCTCCACACCTTGAGCGAATCGCCACGGCGCAGCACGCAGGAGATCGCCACCACCCGGTGCTGCTCGTGGGAGAGAAACTCCCCGCCCGAGGCCTGGCGGCGCAGCGAATACATGGCTTTGGCGACCGCCGCATCGGTGAGCCCCTCGAGTCCGTACAGCCGCCGCCCGAGGGCGACGTCCGGCACCGTTTCGATGTCGAAAACCAGACAGTTCATAGCGTCAGCACATCCTCGCGCTCAAGCGGCGCAGCACTCATTGTGCCCGCAGCAGCACCGCGACCGCCACGACGAGTCCGGCCTCGTCGGTGAGCGTCACGTGACCCTCGCCGATACCGAGCGCACGGCGCACGCGCTCGCCGCGCTCGGAATACACCACTTCGGGCTTGCCGAGGCGGTTCTGTACGACCCCGACGTCGCGAATCCACACCCCGTTGGCGAAGCCCGTTCCCATCGCCTTGACGATGGCCTCTTTGGCGGCAAAGCGCATCGCGAGAAAGCGCTCCGGCCGGCGGGTGCGGGCGAGCTGCGTGCGCTCCACGGGCATCAGCAGCCGCTCGATGAACCGCTCGCCATGTCGCTCGAGCACCCCGTCGATCCGCTCGGCCTTCAGCACATCGATGCCGATGCCGAAGATCATGTGCGCGCCGCGTCGAGCAGCGCACGCATCTGGCGCACGGCCGCCGGGAGGCCATCGAACACGGCGCGCGCGATGAGGGCGTGGCCGATGTTCAGCTCGACGATCGGCGCGATCGCCGCCACCGGTTGCACGTTGTGGTAGTCGAGCCCGTGGCCCGCATGCACCTCGAGGCCGAGCCGCGCGGCGAGCTCCGCGCCGGTGGCGAGCCGCTCGAGTTCGCGGGCCCGCGCCGCGCCGCTCGCCTCGGCATACGCCCCCGTATGCAGTTCGATCGCCGGCGCCCCGGCGCGCGCGCTCGATTCGATCTGGGTCGGCTCCGGATCGATGAACAGCGCCACCCGCACGCCGCTCGCGCTGAGTCGCGCCACAGCCGCGCGCACCCGCTCGAGCTGACCGGCGACCTCGAGCCCGCCCTCGGTGGTGAGCTCCTGGCGCTTCTCCGGCACCAGGCAGCAGTGCTGCGGGCGGACCTCGCAGGCGATGCCGATCATCTCCTCGGTCACGGCCATCTCGAGGTTCATGGCGGTCTTGAGCAGGCCGCGCAGAGTACGCACGTCAGCATCCTGGATGTGGCGGCGATCCTCGCGCAGGTGCAGCGTGATGCTGTCGGCGCCGGCGCGCTCGGCCTCGAGCGCGGCGTGCACCGGATCAGGTTCGCGGCCGCGCCGCGCCTGGCGCAGCGTCGCGACGTGATCGATGTTCACACCGAGGGCGATCGGGGCATGGGTCACGGGATTCTCCGCAGCGCTGAAGCACCCCCGCACCGGGGGCTCATGGCGGCATTTTCCCGTA
>JAJZSQ010000165.1 GCA_021849615.1 Pseudomonadota bacterium | reverse complement strand
GTGCGGCCACCGCTCCTGCAGGTGCCGGACGCCTTGAAGCTGCGACCGTTACAACCCGCTGTCGCGTACGGCTGCGGCGCTCGTCGTGCTCAGCCCACCCAAGGAGACCCCCGCGGTAAGCTCAACTGATCGACTAGCGGAAGGCGCTGCGCCTGCGCGGCATGGCGAGTGCGCGGGAGGAGGGCCTATCGACACGTAACCGAGTGGAGCAATAAACCCTCACGGCGCGGACACGGCGGAATCCCCGGTCCTGCACGTCGCGCCGATCGACATCACCCCGCGGGACACGGATCGGATGCGGCCGCGGTGGCCGTGCCCGGGACGTTGGTCTGCGTGGGATCGCCAGGGTGGTGATGCCATGCGCAACCCGCAGCTGCGGCAGGCCCGGCATTCTCCGGCAGCAGCCGCCGGATCGAGCCCCGGGACCCGCAGAGATCGCGCAGGGCGGCTGCCCGCTCCCTCGAGATGCCCTCGCTGTCGCCCGCCGCCGGCTCCGAAGGCCGCAGGCTGAGCGGCCCCGTGACCGCCGGACGATGGCGCGCGGACGGCCCTCGGACTGTCAGGTCTCGAGTGTAAGCGCTGCCGCCCTGCGGCGACGGCCCAGCACCAAACCCAGTCCGAGCAAGCCAGTGCCGAACAGCGCAAGCGAGCCGGGTTCCGGAACGGTGCTCGAAACAACAGGCGGAAGCGCGGTGACCGAGACATCGGTCAGCAGCGATATGGGCCGGAGGCCGAACGGCGTTCCCATGGCAAGGAAGGTCAGCGGCTCAGAGGTGCTGGACGCCACGAAGTCGCGGGACGCAGTCTGCCAACCGGTGAATCCACCGGACAAATTCTTCAGTGCAGTCAAGTCCTGGGTCTGCGAGCCCAGGGAAACCGCGAGGGAGTCAGTCGTCGCACCAGATTGGCTCTGCACCTGGGATCCCGCCCAGAGGAAGCTGACTTGATAGGTGCTGCCAATGGACAGTCCGTTCAGCACCTGGCTGATGCTGGCCTGGAGTCCCGGTGTCTGTTCGCCATCAATACCGACGAATGTGCCCGGACCCGCCGGGGGTGCGGTGACCTGCCACAGCTTCTCTTTGTTTGTGTAGCTGAACAGGCCTAATGCATTTTCCGTCACCGCGGCCGTCGCATTGGGATACCAGATGGCATATCCGTTGTTACCGAGCCAGCCGAAGATGAACTGCTGAGGCAGGACGGAGGCCCGAGTACCGAATTGGGTGCTGCTGACAATGCCGCCTTCAACGGCGGAGAAATCACCGTTGGTGACCAGATTCGTGATGGGGGTCGCGAAGGCGGAGCCCGTCGCGCCACCGATCACCAGGCTCGTCGTCAATAGCGCCGTGCATAACCGCATGACAATTTCCTTCTTCTTGGTGTCGAAAGCAATCTCAAAGGCCGGCGAGTCGCTGCGAGAGCGAGCGCACCACCTTGGGATCCCGTAACCCAGTCAGCGACCCGTAGGGTTCGCGAGACGGTTCGCACACTACATACGTGGGACCGGGCCCGAAGGTTACAGATCCCGGTGACACCGGGGGGCGCTGCAGCGCGAGGGCCGGTGATTCGAGCGCCCGGAGGCGATCGGGCGCGGTTTTCTCGCCGAGTGCACCCGGCTTTCGCCCTCGAGTTCGGCAAGGTCAGTGCAGGGGCGATTTAGTCCGGCAGTCCGCATCATTTTCCGATTTCAATTTTACGCCAGATTGTTTAAGAACGCAACCGCCAGCTGGGACGGTGCTGAAATCGGCAAACTCATCGGGCGTCGGTAACCGCACGGCCTTGTTGCGCGCGTTGCTGAGGATGTGGGTCAGCGAATTGACCGAATTTGCCTTGCACGACTCACCAAGTGAATAGTAGATCGCCGCTGCGTGCCCGGCGCGTTCGGCTTCACTCACGGTGGCGGCTCAATTGCATAGGCCAAAGCACATGCCTGACAGTGTGTCAGTTCAATTCAGCCGGACACCGTGACGAACATTGTGGAGAGGAATCGCCAAATACCTGGTCCATGGTGTGAGCATGGCGGAATCCCGTGTGCCGATCACTCGAAGTCAGGCCCGATCCATGGTGTGTCGTCTGGCAAAAAATTTGATGAGTTCTCTACCGGCCGGGAGGTGTCGTTTGGTGAAGTGTCTAATGACTCATTCGCCTGGTGATTTCTTTACGTAATGCCGATCATCGGTTCGATATCCCTCACGCAGGCGGGGATGACTGTTCGGCATAAAATGCGCTCCAACGATGAGCTGACTTCGGGGATCCCGGAGGGGCAATTCGGATCATGCGGTAGAATCCGTGCATCATTGACGCTGCGGACGAGGCGCGAGAGTGCCGCTGAAATTCTCACGAGCTGTTGAAGTGTGCCGCGCGTCCTTGCTGGCGACGGGTCGTATACCGCTGCCCGAGCGTGAGGCGCTGGTACTCGCGCTCTATGCGAACACCGATTCGATCGAAGCGCGACGCCTGGGACAGATTCGGCATGTGGCGCTGGATACTCTGGCCGTTCGGAAAGTACTGCCGCTGTGGCATGAAGTGTTTCCAGATGACGATGGGCCGGAGGAGTTGCTGCGTCTGTCGCGCGCCTTCTTGGCGGGGGACGTTGAAGCTGCGACTTTGCGACGAAAGCGAGACGATAACTGGGTGGACTGGGTGGAAAACAGAGCCTATGAGGATGGGCAGTGGGCCGCCATGTTCGTCGGCGCGGCGAGCACCGCCGTGGTCACCACTGCGCTCATCGACGATCTGCCGGATCCAGCAGATACGCGTGACGACATGGAATACGATGCAGACAGTCTGACTGCAGCGGCGCAGGCGTCATACGCAGCCGCCGGGGGCATGCCGCATCAAAGGAACCTCAAGCCAGGAGAGCCGGCGGCATTCTGGGAATGGTGGCTCACTGAGGCGCTCCCCAGAGTCGCTGTTCTCGATGAGTCGTGGTGTCGCGGTTGAAAAGCGGCCCTGCCGCGCGGCATCCTCAGCCCGCGTCCTCTCCTCTCAGGCCGGGAAACGTCAGGCGGGTCAGCCTGCCTCTCGAACCCGAGTCGGGTCTGCCGTGATGGGGTGAGAATGGGGTAGCCGAGAGCGTGCGAGCGTGTGCAGTCCGCCTCAGCGGCCGCGATTCGGTCAAAAGGACGGAGACTGGGCCACGGCCAACGAGACGGAAGAGACGCCACCATGGCGCGTGACGTGAGAGCGGCACTGGAGCAATACGATGCGTGCGATAGGTTTAATCGGTGGAATGAGCTGGGAGTCGACGGTCACCTATTACCGGGTGATCAACGAGGAGGTGCAGCGCCGGCTCGGTGGGCAGCACAATGCCAAGTCGCTCCTCTATACCGTGGATTTCGAGGAGATTTCGGCTTGCCAGACCGAGGACCGCTGGGAAGATGCAGCACAGCTGCTCGCCGGCGCGGCGCGGGTGCTGACGCACGGTGGTGCCCAGGTGTTGCTGTTGTGCACCAATACGATGCACAAGGTCGCTGCGGAGATCGAACGGGCGGCCGCGGGGGCGCAGTTCATTCACATCGTCGATCCGACGGCGGCACAGGTTCGTCGGCTCGGGCTCTCGACGGTCGCGCTGCTCGGCACCCGCTTCACGATGGAGCAGGCATTTTATCGCGGCCGGCTGGAGGAGCAGGGCGTGCGGACCGTGATCCCGCAGGAAGCCGAACGCAAGGCCGTCCATCGCATCATCTACGAAGAACTGTGCCGCGGCCGCATCGCCGAGCCGTCCCGACAGGTGCTGCGGGCCGTCGTCGAGTCCCTGCAGCGCGAGGGGGCGCAGGGTGTCGTGCTCGGCTGTACGGAACTCGGACTGCTGCTCGGCGAGGGCGATGTGCCCATTCCCGTGTTCGATACGGCGAAGCTGCATGCACTGGCGGCCGTGGATGCGGCGCTCGGCGAGACCCCGTGATGCGCGCGCAGTTTGCGATCCTCGGGCCCGGGGCCCTGGGATCGATCCTGGCTGCACATTTGGCGAGGGCCGGGCATACCGTGATCGTGCTGGCGCGCGGTGAACGCGCCCGGCGCATCGAGCGCGAGGGGCTGCGCATCACCGGGCTCAGCGAGCTCACCGTACCGGTCACGGTGCTCACCGATCCGGCGCAGCTCGAGGCGGCCGAGTGCCTGATCGTGGCGACCAAGACTCCCGGCACGCAAGCGGCCCTGCAGTTGCTGCAACACGTGCGTGTCGGCCATGCGTTCTCGGTGCAGAACGGCGTACTGAAGAACGAGCTGCTCTCGGCGCTCTTCGGTGCCGAGCGAATCTTTGGCGCGCTCGCCAACACCAGCGGGGAGCTGCTTCAGAGCGGTGAAGTGCTCTTTACGCGCAACGTCAATCTGCTGCTCGGGGAGCTCGACGGCCGGGACAGTGAGCGCGTGCGCGCGCTGGCGGCGAGGATCGACGCAGCGGGGGTGCGCGCGAGCGCCGTGCCGCGGATCTTGAGCTGGGAGTGGAGCAAGTTCGTCGCCTGGCTGCCGCTGATGAGCCTCGCGGTGACGACTCGCGCGCCGACCTGGCAGTACCTGAGTGATCCGGGCAGTGCGGGGGTGCTGGTGCGCATGGCGCGCGAGGCGGTGCGGTTGGCGCGTGCCTACCACATCGAGTTGCTCCCCGAGGGCGCGATCCTGCCGCTGCAGGCGATCCTCGCGGGGACAGAGGCCGAGGCGGTCGCATCGGTGCGCGCCGCGGGCGCCCAGTTTGCCGCCGAGGCCCCCGGACACCGCATGTCGGCGCTGCAGGATCTGGAGGCGGGCCGGGCGCTTGAGGTCGAGGAGACCTTCGGCGATGCGGTCTCCAAAGCGCACCGGGCAGGCCTCGAGGTGCCGCTGCTCGAGGCGCTTTATCACCTCGTGGCCGCGATCGACCGGACGCGTTCCGCCCGGCGGTGAGCCGCGGGGCCGCGGGATGGACTGGAGGGGATCAGCGCAGGCGCAGCTGCAAACGCACGCGCCCGTGCCACGGCGCTCCCGACTGCTTCGTGGTGAGAAATACCCGCTTCGCACTGAGCGTGCCGTGGGCGAGGAGCGCGTTTTGCACGACCTGGGCCCGCGCCAGCCCCAGGGCCGCCAGCGCTCCGGGGGCGAGGTGCACCGTGGGGCGCAACTGCGCGCGCAGCCAGCGGATCTGCCGGCTCATGCGGGCGAGCCGTTGGGTCGCGGCAGAGCTCTTCGCGGCGGGTGCCGCCGTAGGCCGAACCGCAGGCACTGGATACACCGGCGATCGGTGGAGGCGGGCACGGAACAGTGCGGCGAGCGCCCCGCGCTGTTCGCGCACCGGCAGGGACGACCAGCCGCAG
>JAJZSQ010000164.1 GCA_021849615.1 Pseudomonadota bacterium | reverse complement strand
GTGCGTCATCCGCTCGACCGGCGCGGCTGCTGGCTCGGCGACTCAGTTCCATGCGTTCGACATCCGACAGGGTGATCGTGCTCATGGCCACGATCATACTCTCGTTTTATCGGTTACAGTCCACTAGGCGCAGAAGGTGCGTCGTGGCGTGCCGCAGCAGTTGCGGGTCGGTTTGCACGGCGTTCTGTGCAAAGAGCGTCGTGTTGGCGCCGGTGTCGAGCAGCATGCGCAGCGGGGCACTCGCGCCGGGCACATTCACCAGCACCAGCGGTGTCAGCGCGGACAGGAGGACATTGGGCGCGTGCGCTTCGGAGTCACGCCGTTCGATCCGCGGATCTGCACCGAATTTCAAGTGCGGCGTGCCGGCGGGATCGACGAATTCGATGCGGCGCAGCGCCAACAGGACCGGCAGTCCTACGATGGTGTTGATGGTGTACGCCCCGTGGGCGAAGCTCAGCGCAGAGTCCGGAAGAACGATGAACACGATGTTGCTGAGCACCGTCTGACCGAGTTGCAGCCGGCGGGCAATGCCGAGCTGTGTCGGCACGGTCCGTTTCGTCGAACTGCTCACGCTGGCGTTCTGGTCCAGCATGCGCAGTCCGAGACGCTGGGCGGTGGTGGCGCTGATGGTGGAAAACCCTGCGCCGGTGTCGATGACGGCATCTTCCGGGTGCGCGTCGAGCGTGACCCGCACGCGCATCAGGCCGGCCTTGTCGCGAGTGATGGGCAGTGATCCGGAGACGGCGCGCACCACTCGCATGGGTTTGACACCCATCAACGCGTGCGCGAATGCCATGCTCTGATCGTCGTCGTGATGCATCGACCGAGGTGACAGTCGGGCCGCCGCGCGGAAGGCGTCGTAGCAGTCGCGGTAGCGACCGTCGCGCATGAAGACACTGGCGAGCTCGATCAGTGCATTCGCGCGCACCGTAGGATCAGTCGGTGCGCGACTCACGGGTTGCAGAGCCGCGATGGCTTGGGCGTCCTGGCGGCGCAGGGCCAGCACGGTCCCGTGGGCGAGGGCGCGTTGCTCGGGCGGTGCGGTGCCGCGGGCGATGGATTCGAGTGTCGTGACGTCGTTCGCACGGATCGCGCCCACCAGCGCGACGATTCCCGGCGGCGCTGCGGCGCGGGCGAGCGCGGGGGCGGAGAGGATGACCAGAGCGAGGAGCGGTGCGATCCAGCGGGTCGGGTGCATCACAGTTCCTTTGTGCGGGTGGTGTTCGGGGTCACGAGGCGCTTCAGGCCCGCGGGGCGGGCCGCGAGCAGACTCAGGTGCGCGAGCGGGTCACGCTGCTCGCGGTCGGCCGCCGCGAGACGGATTTCCGCGGCGAGACCACTGTGATGCACACAGGCCAGATAGGCCGAGTCGCTCCAAAATCCCTGCAAGACGGCCTCACTCGGCTCATCGAGCAGCGCGAGCAGGACTTCGCGCGCATCGGCGATCAGCGACAGCTGCAGGCCCGGCCAGTGTTTCGTGACGAAATCCTTCGCGCTCACGGGGACCTGCAGATACGGCGCCGGACGCGGCGACTCGTAGACCAGTCCGGCGACCACCACGCCGCGATCGTGGGCCGCGGTGAGCGCGTCGCGCAGCATCGTGAGCGGCTGGGCAAATAGATCGAACAGAATGATCTGCTCGGCACTCTCGATCAGCGTGTGCGCCCGCAGCACCACTTGCTCGAGCGTCGTAATGCGGTAGAGACGGTCCTCCTGGATGGGCGCGTGCACTGCGTTCAGCGCATCGACTGCTGCGTGCGCCGCGGTATCGAATTTGTGCTTCAGCGCCCGGAACAATTCCTCAGGCGCGATCGGCCGGTAGGTTCTCGGCTCGCTCTCCGTGGCGATCACGGCACCCTTGCGCTCCAACGCGGCGAGTGCCTGATAGGTGTTCGCCGGTGCCTTGCCCACCTGCTGCGCGAGGCGGTAGCCGGTGACGGGCCCGAGGCGCAGCAGTTGGGTATAAAGCCGCGATTCGAGCTCGGTGAACCCGAATTCCGGGAGCAGCGATTCGGCGGAAGTGCGACGTCGTGCCATGATTAGTAGTATGGACTACTACTAGTCATGGCACAATCTTGTACCCGATCCCTCCGGCGGGACGAGCCTTCGGCCCCTGGGGCCGCCGGACTCAGGCCAGCGATGCGCCGAGTAGAGTGCCGATCCCGTACGTGACCGCCGCGGCGAGGCCGCCGAGCAGGAGCTGTCGCGCTGCGGAATACGCTACCGTACGTCCGTTGAATAGGGCCGTGAGTGCGCCCATCGCGGCGAGACCGGCCGCGCTTGCCGCAGCGCAGGCGAGGACCGCAGGGCCGCCGGAGAGCACAAAGAGCGGCAGCACCGGCACCAGTGCACCGACGGCAAACAGTGCAAAAGAGGTCCCGGCGGCAGCCGACGGGCTGCCGCCGAGCTCGCTGGGGTCGATGCCGAGCTCCTCGCGCGCCAGGGTGTCCAATGCCGCCTCACCGCTTGCCATGATCTGCGCTGCGACACGTTGGGCGTCGGGCTTGGGCAGCCCCTTGGCCTGATAGATCAGCGCCAGCTCGTGCTGCTCAGCCTGCGGGGTCTGCTCGATCTCCTCGCGCTCGCGCGCGAGCTGAGTTTTCGCCAGGTCGCGGGCGTTGCTCACCGAAAGCCACTCCCCGAGCGCCATGGAGCAGGCGCCGGCAATAAGTCCGGCAAGCCCCGACAGCAGCACGGTGGGGGTCGAGGTCCGGGCTCCTGCGATGCCCATCATCAGACAGAAATTCGAGACCAGTCCATCGTTCGCGCCGAGCACCGCGGCCCGCAGGTTGTTGCCCGAGACGCCCCGATGCCACGGTTCGGCGCGCCCGATGTCCATGCCGGTCTGACCGGACGTGCCCGCCGCTGCGGCAATCACGGCGGCATGACCGCGTTCCTCGGCGGCGAGCGCTGCGGCATCCTTCTGCATGGCATACTTGTTCCGGTCGGCGAATTCCGTTGCCGCGATCGAGGGCAGCACGAAAGCCGTTCCGAAGCGGCGCGCCAAGCGGGCGAGGACCCGGGTGCGCAGGCTCGGCGCGAATGGTTTCGGCTCGAGGCCCGCCTCGAGCAGTTTGTCCCGCCACACCCGCGCATGAGTGGATTCGGCCTGGGAAAGCTGCATGAACAGATCGCGCCGCAGCGGATCTTGCTCGGCGTCCGCCAGTGCCGCGTAGAGCGCCGCACCATCGAGCTCATCGCGAAGATTCGCGGCGTATCGATCCGTATCCCGCGCGGTGCGATCGGTCTCGGGAGGCATCGGGGCTCCTAACATGTCGCGCGCCGTGCTCGCACCTCAGGCGAGTGCCACCAGCCGCGATCGGTTCGCGTGCCGAAACCGTGCTCGGCACGGAGGGAAGTGTGTCAAACATGATACAGTGACGGTGATTGACCTGCCATATAACGTTTCGGTGCGGGAATATTCGCAGAACCACGGGCGGCTGCCTCGCTGCACTGCACTGCAGCGACTGCGGTTTTCATTCGTCCCGGCGCTCGACCGGACCGTCGTTGATCTGCTATAAAATCAGTACTCTTCACGGCGGCGATTCACGCGAGCCGGTACCGCCGCGCGCCACTGTCCGACAGCACGAGGAATCTCCATGGAAATCAATATTGGCATCAGCGACAAAGATCGCAAGGCGATCGCGGACGGCCTGGCGCGCGTCATGGCCGACACGTACTCGCTGTACCTGAAGACACACAATTATCACTGGAACGTGACCGGCCCGATGTTCCAGACGCTGCATCTGATGTTCGAGCAGCAGTACAACGAGCTGTGGACCGCGGTTGATTTGATCGCCGAGCGGATTCGTGCGCTCGGCCATTTCGCGCCTGGAACCTACAAGGCGCTCGGGGCACTGAGCAGCATCGCCGAGGACGAGTCGATTCCGGCGGCGAAGGACATGATCAAGAACCTGGTCAAGGGACACGAGCAGGTTGCCACGACCGCGCGCAAGCTGTTCCCGATTGCCGATGCGGCGAACGATCAACCGACTGCCGATCTGGTGACGCAGCGCCTCGAGGTTCACGAGAAGACCGCGTGGATGCTGCGCAGTCTGCTCGAGGAGGGGCACGCCTAGTGCAGGATTGTCGTTGACAACGTGCGCTGGCGCGAAAACATCGCTGCGGCGCGTGCACGGTCTGATCAGCTTGAGGAGTTCATCATGTCGGAATCGAAATGTCCCGTGGTACACGGAGTGACCCACCGCGCCATGCGCTCGAACGGTGATTGGTGGCCGAAGCAGCTGAATCTGAGAATCCTCCGTCAGAACGCTCCGAGCGCCAATCCGTTCGGCGAGCCGTTCGATTACGCCGAGGAATTCAAGACGCTCGATTTCAAGGCGCTGAAGCAGGATCTGCATGCGCTGATGACGGACAGCCAGGAGTGGTGGCCGGCCGACTTCGGTCATTACGGCGGATTGATGGTGCGCATGGCGTGGCATGCCGCAGGCACGTACCGCATCGGGGACGGGCGGGGCGGGGCGGGCAGCGCTCAGCAGCGTTTCGCGCCGCTGAACTCCTGGCCCGACAATGCCAACCTCGACAAGGCGCGTCGATTGCTCTGGCCGATCAAACAGAAGTACGGCCGCAAGATCTCCTGGGGCGATTTGATGATTCTCGCCGGCAACGTCGCGCTCGAGTCGATGGGCTTCAAGACCTTCGGCTTCGGTGGCGGGCGGGTCGATGCGTGGGAAGCGGACGAGTCGGTGTACTGGGGCTGGGAGGACACCTGGCTCGCCGATCAGCGCTACTCGGGTCAGCGCGACCTGGAGAATCCGCTCGCGGCCGTGCAGATGGGACTGATCTACGTCAATCCGGAGGGGCCGAACGGCAAACCCGATCCGGCAGCCGCTGCGATCGACATCCGTGAGACCTTCCGGCGGATGGCGATGAACGACGAGGAGACCGTTGCGCTGATCGCCGGCGGGCACAGCTTCGGCAAGACGCACGGCGCGGGCGATCCGCGCCTCGTCGGGCCGGAGCCCGAGGCCGCGCCGCTCGAGCAACTCGGTCTCGGCTGGAAGAGCCGCTGCGGTACGGGCGTCGGCCCGGATGCGATCACGGGTGGCCCGGAGGTGATCTGGACCCAGACACCGACGAAATGGAGTCACTACTTCTTCAGCAACCTGTTCGGCTACGAGTGGGAACTGACCAAGAGTCCGGCGGGGGCCTACCAGTACCGCGCCAAGGGGGATGCGAAGCCGATTCCGGATCCCTTCGATCCGTCCAAGCATCACGTGCCGACGATGCTGGTGACCGACGTTGCGCTGCGCGTCGATCCGGCGTACGAGAAAATCTCGCGGCACTTCCTGGAGCATCCGGA
>JAJZSQ010000163.1 GCA_021849615.1 Pseudomonadota bacterium | reverse complement strand
GACCACCCCGACTGTCGACGATCCAGGTCCCGCCCGTCAATGTTGCATTGGATGTCGCATTAGAAAAATTTGCAGAATTCCTAATAACAATTCCACCGCCAGAAAGTGCACTCACCGTTCCTGTGTTGCGTAGTGACTGAAAGGAGACACTTTGGCCACCGACGGCGAACGACCCATTATTCAAATTGAGTCCATTCAGTTGCGCGAAACTGGCCGCCGGACCGATGAGCTGCACATTCGCATCATTGGTCGTGATATTCCCGCTGCCAAGGGTGAGCACGGCGGCTTGCTGCGATGCGCCTTGAATTATCCAGGTGCCGCCGGTCAAAGTTCCTCGAGACAAGTTTTGTGACGCACCGATTTGCACGTTACCACCAGCATCAACGGTCAATTTGCCGATGTTATTCAGAGCGCCCTTGCCAGAAATGAGCCCGCCATCGATGAGCGAGCCGGTATTGAGGATAGAACCGCCATTGATTATCTGACCATTGTTGGTCAGCGATCCGATGACGCTCAGCGTAACATTTGGGCCGTAGGCGAGAATGCCGTGCGGTGCGCCAATGGTAACCGCTTGATCAATCGCGCATGAGGTCGAAAGCTTTGTCGCAGAGGCGATGGTTGTTCCGTCGAATGCGCACGTCGCAGCCCGACTCTGCTCGACTCCAAAGGTCAGAAGCAGCGGAACGCACAGCACTGCAATACCGTATCGAACCGAGGGCGGACGGGATGATGCACCGTCTTGCACACGGATCAGGCCCAATGAAGGGTGTTTGTCTTTCATGTCCGATGTAACCCTTGGTTTGTTCTTCGCTTTTTCGACCGCAATCCGAGGGCCAGCCGTCCCCTTCACCCTCAGACCGCAATGTGCAGTCCAAAGTCTTCTGAACTTATTCTCGGCCGGCACCAAGAACTCGCAGACCTGTCATGATATTACTACGTATGAGCGCGGTTGGGAATTCATGCGGCAGAGCGCTGCGCGTTCGCGCCGCCACCCTCGGGAGGGTCTCGGCTTACCTAGGGTACGTCGAACGAGCGCGTGCAATCACGGCTCGAAGGGAACCGCCACATCCAGTACTGACGCGTCATGCTGCAAGGGTTCGTCCCGGGCCAGGGTGTTAAAGTTACCGACACCCGCCGCACGATTCAGCGGGAGCCGCCCCTGGACGGTCTCTCGGCTATTCAGAGGAGGATTGGCAGGCTCTGGATGGTTTTGGGAGCTTAACAAAAGCGGTGCGAGCGGGTGCGGGACGAGCGGTGTGCTTTCTGCGTGGAGTGTCGGCAGAATGGCCGACGTTCACCGGCTTGAGCCGTTTCCCGGAAACCCTCGCCTTCAGGCGAGGGTATGTTCATCAGCCACAGCGCGCCAAAAAGCTGAAAAGAGCAGCGCACCGATGGCAAGCACCCCCTTAGGGCATCCCGCTGGCTATGCGCTGGAATCGAACCGGAGGGCGCACTGAAGTCGCTGGTATTCCGTGGGTTTGCGGCAGTTGAATATGCGGGGCACATGGTGTGCTCCTTGAGGGTGTGCGCCTTGAGGGCGTCCTCAGCGTGAGACCATCCCCGCGACGGGCAACACCCCAGTCACATACATCAGACCCCTTGAATGACATTTGTCGCCGGGACCGCCAGGAAAGCCCCCGCTGCAGAGCGATCGAATCGATCTGCTCTCCCCGCACCGCGTCGATCCCGCGGTGCCGATCGAGGACGTCGGCAGCACGCGCAAAGAGCTCATCGGGGCCGGCATAGTGCGTCATGTCGGGCTGTCAGAGGCCGCGGCGGCCACCATCCGGGCGGCGCATGCCGTGCAACCAGTCGCCGCCATCCAGAGCGAGTACTCGCGGTGGACCGGCGAGCCGGAGTCGCAGATCCTGCCGCTGTGCGCCGAGCGGGAAATCGGCTTCGTGCCCTGGAGCCCGCTCGGACAGGGTTCTCTCACCGGGAGGATCGATTCGAGCGCGCGTCTCGAGGGTTCGGATTGGCACAAGAACTTCCCGCGCTACACGCCCGAGGCAATTGCCGCCAACCGGGCGCTGGTGCGCCTGCTGCAGGACCTCGCCGCCGCCAAAGCCACGCGCACGACGCACGATCTGGCGGCGATCGCCAAGACCTCTGCCAGCGTTGAGATTCACGACGCGAGACTGCCGGAGGCGATCCTGCAGTATTCGTACCGCTGACTCGGCCCATCACGGCGCTGGCTCCGCCCCCGAGGGGCGGAGCCAGCGGTGGATGCGCTGTTCGAGCGCCCCGCCTACCGGACGTGCATCTTCAGCACGCTGATCGAGTACGGTGGGAACACGTGCCGCACGTCCTTGCCGAACCAATGCACGGGCTGCGTGTGCGGCACCACGCGTTGCGGATGAGCGAGTGAATTTCTGGCATGCGTGCTGTCGGCCTGCAAGGTCACCAGGGTGCCCGCCTGTGCGACGTCCCTCGCGCCCTCGATGTGCACCGTGAGCACCTGCGGCTGCGGCGCCGCATTGACGATCTTCACATAGAGCGTGTGCGTCGCAGCATCGCGCGTCACCGACTCGAAGCACAGCGGGCCGGCATGCTGCAGCTTTGCATCGAGCACCTGGGTGCCCAGATAGCGGCTGAACATCACCTGCGCGTAATAGCTCGGCGAGGCGAAGCTGTGCAGCGCATCGTAGCCGATCAGGTTCGTACCCCACTGCGCGGCGAGCGGATTGACGTTCACGAGCAGCGGGGCGTAGCTCGCCATGATGACCAGGTCGCTGTTGCGCTCCAGGCCCGTCATCCAGGCCGCATCGCTCAGCGCCGCCCCGAAGTCCGGCGTCGGCGTGCCCTGGATCGTGGCCCACTCGCCGACGAAAATCTTCGGTCCCGTGCGGCTTACGTGATCGAAGTGGTCGGCCTCCTTGAAGAAGACCCGCGGGCTCTTGTAAAAGTGATCGTCGACGACATCCGGCTGCACATCCCCTTTGATCGGCATGGTGGCGATCAGCTTCAGCTGCGGATAGGCCTTGCGGATCGCCCGGGCGAACTGTGCGAAGCGGCCATGGTCACCGCCGTAACTGCCGGACTTGTCGAAGAAGTCCTCGTTGCCGATTTCGACATACTTCAGCGCAAAGGGCGCCGGATGCCCATCGCGGGCGCGCACCGCGCCCCACTTCGTCGACGCACTGCCGGTGACGTACTGGATCTCCTCGAGCGCGTCCTTCACATAGGGATCGAGCTGCGGGCCGGGCTGGATATGCATCCCGTCGAGCGCGTAGCCGGCATATACGGCGAGCACCGGCTGCATGTGCAAGTCCTGGCACCACTGCAGAAATTCCAGCAGCCCCAGGCCGTCGGAGGACTGGTAGCCCCACGGGCTCGGGTGCGTCGGACGGTCCACCAGCGGGCCGATGGTGAGTTTCCAGTCGTACCAGTCGGCGAGCGTGTTGCCTTCGAGGAAATTGCCGCCGGGGAAGCGCAGGAACTTCGGACGCAGCGCGGCGAGCTTGTCCATCAGGTCGATGCGATCTCCGTTCGGCTGGCCGTCATAGGTCGGCGGGAACAGCGACGGGAGGTTCATCAGCACCGAGCCGGGGTGACTGATCGTGATGCGCACGAAGTTGTGCTCGGACTCGGCAACGGCACCGGTGCGCAGCGTCGCGGTGTACCGCTTCCAGTGCGCACCGGCGGCCGGGAAGGTGGCGCGGGCGAGGACCTTGCCGCTGTGATCGTTGACGATGGCGAGCGTCACCGGACCGGGATTGCGGCCGTCGGCCTTGAGGTAGATCGAGGCGTGATACGTCGTGTGCGGCCACACCGGGACGCCCCAGTAGCCGGGGTTGTCGATGCCGCCCGGATCGCGGGCAGAAGCCTTGGCAGCGGTCAGCCGCAGGCTGTACGGCAGCGCGGTGCTCGGCCCGGTCGCATCATCGATCCCCCAGGACATGCCGTCCTCGGCATTCTGGTCGAGCGACCAGATCTTGATGAACTCATGATGCTCGCGCCGATAGAAGACCCGGTCGCGGATCAGCTCGGCATAGAGCCCCCCGTCGTAGGCGTGGTTGATCTCCTCGGTCATCAGTCCGTAGAGGGTCGGACTCACCGCATGCAGGGGCCGGTCGTACTGAATCGTCAGCGTCGCCTGCGCGCCGGCGGCGGACGGCACCGTGCTCGCCAGCAACGGCAGCACCCACAACAGCGCCACTGCGGCGCGACGGATTTGCTGAGCACCCATAGATCGATGACCCCCCTGCGTGCACCACCGCATCTGGTAGCGCTATCTTAGTTGGCGGCCAGTGTGCCAGATTCCGGCGCATTCGGCAGCCGGAGCCGTCCACTCATCCCTCCGCTACCAACCCGAAGCTTGCGGACAGTGCGTACGTCTCGCCGGAGGGTCTGTGCTATACCTGCGCCAATGAATGCCCGTCTCGTCGGGACCTGCGGTGTCCTCGGCATCATCGGCTCCGTCCTGCTCCTCGGAGGATGCGCGAGTCTCATCGCACCGCAGATCATCGCCCCGCAGCCCGGCGGTCTGCAGGGCGCCTACGAGAAGAGCTTGCGCGGCCAGTTCGTGCTGGCGAACATCGCGCCGTACATCTCGGCGCGCCCCCGCATTGCCGTGGGACCACCCCCTGCAACGCTCGCGGTCGAGGTCATCCCGCCCGGGCATTACAGCCTGCGGCTCGGTGCGCCGCAGCGACCGGGCTGTACGACGATCTATCTGACCGGCCCGGCGGAAAACCAACTGTTCGCCTCGCTCGACCGCGAGTGCCTGGCCCAGCATCACCTCACGGTGTCGGCGCTGAAGGTCGACCCGCCGAGCAAGCCGCTGGTGTGCACCGCACCGCCGCCCTCCTCCCCCATCCTGCAGCGCTACCGCGCCTCGATCGTTCGATTGCGCAGCGCAGAGCCGCCGCGCGGGACGGTGATCCTGCTGCCCGGGTACGGCATCGGCAAGCTCTCGATGCTGCCGTGGGCACTGCTGCTCGGGGAGGCGGGCTATCAGAGCATCCTCGTCGATCCACGCGCCCAGGGACAGTCGAGCGGACAGTACGTCACTTACGGTGCACTCGAATCAAAGGACGTGGTGCAACTGGTCGCCGCGTTGCGCAAAGACGGCCTGATCCGCGGTCGCCTGGGACTGCTCGGCGACTCGATGGGGGCCGCCACTGCACTGCTCGCCGCTGCGCACATCGAACCGCTCGCCGCCGTGGTGGCGATCTCCCCGTACGAGCGGGCCACTGCGGCCATCCCGCGCTACGCGCGCCTCGCCCACTGGTATGCCCGGTTCATCCCGCCCATGTCCTGGCGGGCCGCGGAACACAAGGCGGGCCAGATGGCCGGCGTGAGCCTCGCTGATGCCGATCCCATCGAGGCCGCACCGCACATCCGGGCCCCGGTGTTGTATCTGCAGGGCGACCGGGACCGAGTCGTGAGCCCGGCTCAGGCCCGCCAGCTCGCCGAGCGCACGCCCGGCGCACGCCTC
>JAJZSQ010000162.1 GCA_021849615.1 Pseudomonadota bacterium | reverse complement strand
TTCGTGCGCTCGCTGTATCCTTTGAGGCGGCAAGCGCTGCAAGTGACAACCGCACAGGAGGACGTATGTCACTTATCAAGCGCAAAAAGTCGTCGGTGTTCTGGATCGACTTCGTTGCGCCGAACGGCGAGCGAGTACGACGATCTACTGAAACCAACGACCGCAAGTCGGCGCAGGAACTCCACGACAAGCTGAAAAGCGAAGTCTGGCGAATTCAGCGCCTCGGCGATCGGCCGAAGCACATCTGGCAGGACGCTGTCGTTCGGTGGCTGCGTGAGCAATCTCACAAGGCCTCAATCAACGATGACAAGAAGATCTTGCGATGGCTTCATCCGTATCTCGCCGATCGAGAGTTGGAGAGCATCAATCGAGCGTTGATCGAGAAGGTCATCGAGGCGAAGCAGGCGGAAGGATGCAGCAACGGGACCGTCAACCGAGTTCTCGCACTGATGCGGGCGATCCTGCGGCGGTGCGAGCGCGACTGGGAGTGGATCGATCGAGCGCCTGCGTTCCGGCTCTTGAAGGAGCCGACGCGGCGCATTCGATATCTCACCCAGGAGCAGGCGGTGAAACTCCTGCTGGAGTTGCCAACCCATCTGCGGGATGTGGCGGCGTTTGCGTTGGCGACGGGACTACGCCGCGCAAATATCACCGGGTTGACTTGGGAGCAGGTCGATCTGCGCCGCAAACTCGCCTGGGTCCATCCCGATCAGGCAAAGGCACGGCGGGCGATCGCGGTTCCGCTCAACGACATGGCCATGAAGGTCCTTGGACGCCAAGTCGGACTCCATCCGGTGCACGTCTTCACGTACCAGAACAAGCCCATCTTTCAGGTGAGCACGATGGCTTGGTACCGCGCGCTCAAGCGCGCCGGTATCGAGAACTTCAGGTTCCACGACCTGAGGCACACCTGGGCAAGCTGGCACGTGCAGAACGGGACGCCGCTCTTTGCCTTACAGGAACTCGGCGGTTGGGAAACGGAGCGAATGGTGAGGCGCTATGCGCACCTGAGCGCGGATCACCTCGCGCAATGGGCGGGACATGCGCAAATCCATGGCACATTCCTGGCACACCCGTCGAGCTTCCTAAAATTGCTCGATGAGAATGTTGTTGATATTCAATGAGTTAGTGGTGGCCAGGGGCGGAATCGAACCACCGACACGCGGATTTTCAGTCCGCTGCTCTACCAACTGAGCTACCTGGCCGCCGGAGGACGGGCCGCGTATTACACCGGGCCTCGGCCGCACCGTCAAGGCAGAAAGGACCGCCGGCCTGGAACCCGTTTCCAGGCCCCCCGCCTCATTCCATGGACAGGGTTTGCCCCCGGGCCGATCCCTTCACTGGAACCCCGATCACGCCCTGCGGTCCGTCCGTTGGAGGTCACCCGAGCCTGCCCCCTCTCCCATCCGGGGGAGGCCGTCGCCCGGAAGCCGGGAGACCCAGTGCTTTGAGCCCTGCGCAACGCGCTAGACTGCAAGGTCGCGCCGATATGGAAATCCCGCGCATGAGGTTCGAGCCCGTCGACCGCCGCCCAGACACCGCGGCGCGAGATGCAGCGCCCCGGTGCGCACGGCTCGAGGGTTCACCTGGAACGCGAGAGACCTATTGCCATGAGCACAGCGGCCGACACCGGCCTCACGCCCCGCCTGGCATCGGCGGCGGACATCATCCCCTGCACCGAGGAGCTGACCCATATCAATGAGTCGCTGCACCGGCAGGAAGCTCTGCTCGCGGCCTCGGCCAAGGCGAGCCGCATGCTGCTCGAGGCCCCCGACGTGCGCAATGCCATCCCCGAGGTGCTGCGCCTGATCGGCGAGGCCGCACACGTCGACCGGGTCAACGTCATGCTCTCGCGCAGCGGTCCGGAGGGCGAGCCGCTGCTGGTCGTGGTCGGAGAGTGGACCGCCCAAGGCGTGCCGCCGCACATCAATGATGCCGAGGCCCGAGCCTGTGACGAGCGGGAGATTTCTGCCGTGTCGAGCGAGCTGCGGGCCGGCCGCAGCGTGTGCATCAACCCCATCGAATCGAGCGCAGGCTGCACCCGGGCAGCGCGCTTCGAAGGCATCGGCACCAAGAGCAAAGCCGTGGTGCCGATCGTGGTGGCCGGGGAGTTCATCGGCGTCATCGGCCTCGACAACACCCGCCAGCGCCGCGCGATCGAGCCGGCCGAGCTCTCCGCGCTCGAGACCGCCGCGAGTGTGATCGGCGCGGCCCTGCACCGCCAGCGCCTGCTCGATGACATGCGCCGCGAGCGCGAACGGGCCGCCGAGGAACACGCCACCGAGCTCGCCAAGGCCAACGTCGTCATCCGCAGCAACCTCGAGCGCCTGGCGAGCGAACCGGACCTCAACGGGTTCCTCGGCCATCTGCTCCTCGAGGCCACCCGCCAGTTCAATGCCGCGTCGGGCGCCTTCGTCGTCTCGCGCGACAGCCTGCAGGAGTGGCGCATCGCCGCCCATGTGGTCGAAGGTAAGCTCGAGGAGCCGCCGTACCCGATCAGCGTGCCCACCGGCTCGCCGTTCGGCAACCGCTTCGGCCAACCGCATGAGCCGATGTACCTCGACATCGCCCAGCAGCATCAGGAGTTCTGGCCCGGCATGCTCGCCTTCGACCGGCGCGAGGGTTACGTCGGCAAAGTCGTCTATCCGCTGGTGTTCGGTTCGCGCAACGTCGGGTTCCTGATTCTGCGCTTTCGCCGCAAGGCCGAAGACGTCCCGCACAGCGAGCTGCTGGTGGCCCTCGCCCAGCAGGCCACCCTGGCGGTGCAGCTGACGCGCCTGGCCTACCAGGCGAAGGAAGCCGCGGTGCTGGTCGAGCGTGCCCGCATCGGCCAGGAAATCCACGACGGCCTGGCGCAGGCGTTCACCGGCATCCTGATGCAGCTCGGCGCGGTCGAGGAAGACCCGCCCTGCAAGAACAAAAATTCCAACCTCGCCATCGTGCTGACGCGCATCCGCGATCTGGCGCGCGACGGCCTCGCCGACGCGCGCCGCTCGGTGATGGCGCTCCGGCTCGATCAGACCCGGCGCACGGGACTGGAACTTGCGCTGCGCCAGCTGGCCGAGCGCTCGACCGTGCCCGGTGGGGTGACCAGCACGTTCAGCGGCGACGAGATCAATACGGGCCTGAAACCCGAGCAGGAGCACGAACTGCTGCGCATCGCCCAGGAGGCGGTGAGCAACGCGGTGCGTCACGCGCGGCCGAGCACGGTGCGCATTTCGATGACCGACGATGACACGCACTGGGTCATGGCGATCGAAGACGACGGCCGCGGCATGGGCCAGAGTCCCGAGCGGCACGAGCGCCAGGGCTTCGGACTGACCAGCATGCGCCAGCGCGCCACCGACATCGGCGGCGAATGGCGCATCGAGAGCCGCCCCGGGTCCGGGACCCGCGTGAGCGTGCGGATACAGAAGCGGAGAACCTGATGGCGGCTGAACTGCACAAGAAGATCCGGGTCATTCTCGCGGACGACCACCCCGTGGTGCGCGACGGCCTCGCGGCGATGGTGAATCAGCAGCCCGACATGGAGGTCGTTGCCGAGGCCGGCGACGGCGACGCGGCACTGACGCTGTTCGAGCAACACCACCCCGACGTGATGGTGCTCGATCTGCGCATGCCCAAGCGTGACGGCCTCGCCGTCGTGCAGCGCGTGATGGAGATCAACCCCAAGGCGCGCCTGCTCATCATGACCACCTACGACGGCGATGAGGACATCTTCCAGTGCCTCTCGCACGGCGCCAAGGGCTACATCCTGAAGGATGCACCGCGACCGGAGATCCTCTCGGCGATCCGTGCGGTGAGCGAAGACCGTCCCTATACCTCCTCGACCGTGGCGGCGAAAGCGCTGCAGCGCATGGCCAAGCCCAGCCTCACCGAGCGCGAGCTCGACGTGCTCGAACTGGTCGCCCAAGGGCGCAGCAACAAGGACATCGCGCGGCGGCTCTCGATCACCGAGGGCACCGCCAAGACCCACGTGAAGTCGATCCTCACCAAGCTCGATGCCATCAGCCGCACCGAAGCGGTGGCGGTAGCGCACAAGCGCGGACTGATCCGGCTCTAGAGGTGCGCTCGCCGGGCGGCCGTGCCGCCCGGCGGTGACCATTCTGTGACACCTCGGACGGGCATTCGTGGTGTCCTTGGCACTATGGAACAGATCGGGGTCGTCGGCATTTCCTACCGGCACGCGGGCGTCGATCAGGTCGCCCGCCTGTCCATCGAGCGCGCCGAGCTGCAGGAGCGCCTGCCGGCGCTGCGCGCGGCGCTCGGGGTTTCGGAATTGCTCTACCTCGGCACCTGCAACCGCGTCGAGCTCCTCTACGCCACCGCCGATGGCCTCCCGGCCGGCGATCTGCGGGCCGAGGTGCTCGAGCAGCTGAGTGGCGAGCCCGCCTCGCCCGGCCATGCACCACGACTGCTGCGCGCCTGGGCGGGCGAGTCGGCCATCGAGCACGTGCTGCTGGTGGCCTGCGGCTTGGATTCGGCACAGGCCGGGGAGCGCGAGATCGCCGCGCAGCTGCGCCTCGCCTGGGAGAGTGCCCGCGAGGCCGGCACCAGCGGGCCGCTGCTGAACCGGCTGCTGGGCGAGGCGCTCGGCATCGCCAACCGCGTGCAACGGCTGAGCTCCGGGGTACGCGCCCCGTCGCTCGCCGATCTCGCCGTGGATCGCATGCTGCGCCACCTCGGCACCGCCCGCCCCACCGTCGCGCTGCTCGGGGTCTCCCCCATGACGCGCCGCTGCGGTCTGGCCCTCACCGCCGCCGGGGTCCCGCTGCTCATCGTCAACCGCACGCTCGTGGCCGCTGAAGCGTTCGCCGAGGAGACGGGTGGACGCGCCCTGGCGCTCGAGGCGTTCCGTGAGCGGCCCGAGCCGGTCGCAGGGCTGATCCTTGCCGCCGGCGGCGGCGCGACCCTGCTCGGCGAAGCGACGCTCGAGCGACTCGCCGCGAGCCGCCCGCTCGCGATCGACTTCGGCGTCCCCCCGAACCTCGATCCCGGCGCGGCGCGGCGCGCACAGCTCGAGCGCATCGGCATGGACGAGCTGGTTCAGGCCGTCGAAGAGCAGCGCCTCGGCGAACTGCTGCGCCTCGCGCCGGTGCGCGCCGCCATCGACGAGCAGCTCGCCCGCCTGCGCGCGGAGATGGCGAGCCGCGCCATCGGCCCGCGGCTCGCCGAGCTGCGCGAGACCTTCGAGCGCATCGCCGCAGAGGAGGCCGAGCGGGCACTCGGCACCCACCTGCACGATCTTGCGCCGGCGCAGCAGGAGGCGGTGCGCCGGCTCACCGAGCGCGTGGCGCACAGCCTGGTGCATCTGCCCATCTCGGGGCTGCGGGCCGCCGCACCCCACACCACCGCCGAAGTGCTCGAGGCCTTCTTCCGCGAGGCGCATCTGCACCGCCGCGGCGGCCCGCACGACCCTTCATCGACCGAACGCACCGTCCCTTACTCCTCATGAACCATCCTCGTTCC
>JAJZSQ010000030.1 GCA_021849615.1 Pseudomonadota bacterium | reverse complement strand
CGGTCGTTGCGTCCGGCAGCCTTCGTGGATAGACTTGCCGCCCTTGAGGGATGGGCGGTTAGCTCAGCGGTAGAGCACTGCTTTCACACGGCAGGGGCCACTGGTTCGATCCCAGTACCGCCCACCATTGTAAAATCCATTATAATCAATTGCTTGGTGGCGCTTCTTAAGGCGCCCGCAGGCCAAATTTCCCATGCTCTCGTCAAGGGCACCCGCATCATGGCGTCTCTGGCGCTGAGTAACCTTGCGGCCGGCGAATCCGTGGACGAGATCTTGGGGCTGTACCCGACACTACGCCGGGAAGACGTGACGGCCGTGATGGCATACGCGGCGGACCTGCTGCGCGAGCGCGTGATTGAACCTCGTTGTTTGAGGCGACAGTCGATGCCACGGACGAGGCGATCGTCAATGCGTTGGTGGCGGCCTTACAGCAAACCTTCGTGATGGCTGTATGCGTCACGGCGAGCGTGAATCTGATGCTCCTCGACTGAGCCGAGGTCGCGAAGGAAGTCCGGGGGGCAGATCTGCGAGTATTCCCGCATCGATCACCTCGAATGAGACGTTCGCAAACTTGTGGGAGAGGTTAGATCGGCGTCACTTCTCGTCGAGCTCTTTGAGTATCCTGCCGCGCTCTATGTTGTTCAGCCGTCTCCATTTCACTTCCGACACGACTATCGAATGCCCTTCCTCGGCCCGCGGATTGGCGCGGACCAGGTCGAACTTCAGGTCCGCTTCCCAATATCGAGCGGCATCGGAATACAAACCGCGACAATAGTCTTCGAACACAGTCGAAGCGTGCTCATGAATGAGTTTTCGCTTCGCGTCGGTTTCGTAGGTATTCCACCGGCTGCGGTGGGGTGAATAGACGCGGAACCAGAATCGCAGAGCGGGGTCCCGTATGCGATACAGGATGCGCTTCGTCGAGCGGACACTCTCACCGAATGGAAGGATGCGCTCGAGAATGGAAACATCGAGGAGTTGCTGCCGCGGGCGGGAAAGGTTGGTCTGGGCTGTGCCAAGTCGCATGGCCATTTCCGAGGGCCTCTCAGCTCCCCGGCCAATCGCCTCGAGAAGAGAGAGCGCATTCAATCCGGATATTCCCTCATCGCGCAGGATGCGGACGGGCTCCTGGTCGAGGTAGGGGGCAAAACCGAAGAAGAGGGCCTCGGCCAGATCGACGACCGATTCCTTCGAGTCGACGAACTCCCAGTACTTCGGGATGCCTCCAACGATGGAGAAGCGCGAGAAGGCATCGGGGTCGGCGGGATTCAAGCGGCAGGCTGCGCAGAAGGCGCCGTAGCTCATCGGTTCGATATGCAGGAGCTTTCGTGCCCGCCCGTATAAGGGAGCGGAGCGATTAAGGAACATGTCGTGCATCATTCGCGTGCTGGAGCCGGATAGAACGAACAGGCTGCCGTCGGGTTGCGAATGGTCGAGCCAGCGCTGCAGTGCGCCCCGCGGGGGGGCTCAATGGGGGCATCTGCCGCCGCCTCACACTTCGGAAGCACGGAGCCGCTCTCGAAGATATGATCACGATCCCTTCCGCCTGATCCACACTGACCCGTACGGGCCGCAGGGCAGCGCTGCAGCATCACGTTGGCGGTAGCTCTCGTCTTACTCTCGAAGTTGCACGCACCTCCGAGGAGGCACCGCTTGGAATCCTGGATATCTCGCGGGTGCAACGGGCGCGACCGCCCTCCCCCTACACCGCTGCAGATAGCGGTTTGCCAGCCGCCACTGCCGGTCTTACGACTTGATCCCCAGTGTGTCCGGGGCCGCTCGTTGTGGCGGACAAACGGAGGTTCGCCACGCTTCAGGTGCCGAACGGCCTCAAGCACCCATCGGTTCAATATGCACCGTGGGTGACTCCTTCTCCGCGTCGTTCTTGCGGAAATACGAAAACACCGCGCAGAGCAGCGCGACACCCACGAGCGTCATCATCACCACGTGCAGCCCGTCCATGAACGCGGGCTTGCTGGACAGCGCCAGTGCTTGCCGATCCTCGCCGACTCCGCTTCCGTGGGCGGCGGAATGAGCGCCGCTGACGGCCAGAAACAACATGCCGGAGATGTCGATTCCGAGGATGACGCCCAGGGAGCGCATCATGTTGAGAAAGCCGCCGGTCATGCCGAGCTTGTCGCGTGGAGTCGCCGCCATCGTGGCGCGGTTGTTCGCAGGCGTGAACATGCCCAGACCCGCTCCGAGAATCAGCATCTCGATCACGAGTGGCACGGATCCCGTGGTGCTCTTGGCGAAGACGAGGGACAGCGACCCCAAGGCCAGCAACAGCGAGCCGCCGACCAGAAACTTGCGCGAGCCCAGCCGATCGGCGGCGCGGCCCGCGAACGGCGCGAGTAGCGCCATGGATAACGGCACTGCCGTCAGCATGATGCCCGTGCGCGCGGCACTGTAGTCGAGAACCTCCTCGAAATAGAACGGCAGCAGGAACAGAACTGCAAACAGCACATAGTACGCGAGGAACGCCGTGATATTTCCCGCTGCTATGGTGTATCTGCGAAACAGCGAGGGATCGATGGTCGGGTGCTTCACGAGACGTTCGGTGATCACGAATGCCGCGATGCACGCAACGCCGAGCAGCAGGTGAGAGAGGATCAGCGGTGAGGCCCAGCCGGCCGATCCCGCCTTGTTGACGGCCAGCACGAGTGCCATCAGTCCTACGGTGAGCAGCGTGCTGCCCAGATAGTCGAGCTTGACGTCCCGGCGGCGCCGATGATGCCGGGGTAGGATGTAATGCGCCGCAACGGCGCCGGCGATTCCGATCGGGACGTTGACGAAGAAAATGAAGCGCCAACCCGCGAACGTGATGAGCATCGCGCCGACGAACGGTCCGAGCGCCATCGCCGTCCCTTGAACCGCGGCTTGAGCGCCCAGGGCACGACCGAGCTCTCGGCTGCGGAACACCTGCGTGATGAGCGCAACTGAGTTGGCCTGCAATAACGCAGCTCCGATGGCCTGCAGCGCGCGAGCAACGACCAGAGTAACGATGCCCGGAGCGAAGCCGCATAGCGCGGATCCCACGATGAATACGCCGAAGCCTATGTTGTACAAGAGGCTTCGGCCAAAGATGTCGGCGAGCCGACCCACGATCGGTAGCGCCAGGGCCAGCACGATCATGTACGCCATGGCGACCCACTCGACGGCGGCGAGGGTCGAGCCAAATTCGTGCTTGATCGTCGGCAGGGCAATATTGACGATGGTCACGTCGAGCGCAGACATCGTCGCGCCGAGCAACACGACCGTGAGCACTGCCCATTGCCACTTGTCGCGCGCGATGAGCCCACGTCTGTCGGAGTATTTGTGGAAAAAGCGGGACGCGATTCGCGCGTGCGCCGGGCGTGACCTGCGGGTCATCTGGTTCTTTGGGCTCTTTGCGGAGTCACTAGCGCGAGCAGAATCGTGGCTGTCACGCGGTGGCGGAGTAACTTCGTGCGTGAAATTCGCTTCAGTTCCGGGTCGGTGCGTATCAGACGAGGCGTCGAGGGGGCTGTCGGATTTGGCCGCTATGCGGCGGTTCATCGAGTCCCACCGGCACGAGCTGCAGGCTGATGGTGCGCACACTCGCAGGTGCTGCCGATCGGGCGGGTGCGAAGGGGGTGCGGCGTCTGCGCTAGGGTGCGCAGTGCGATACGGCGGACGCTTGCAGTTCTACTCATGAACCTTCCTCGAGAATGCATCGAGCGCTGAAATTGTACATGGCATGCACGACATGCGGTAGGGCGATGCCTGGAAATGTGCGGTAAAAAAGGCCGCTGCTGCAAACAATCTCCAACACCAGGCGCCAGCTATGATCGAGAGTGCATGACGCATTGACTGCTGGTGCATATCTTCGTGTCGCGAGGGTCAGCGCCCGATGTTCGATCAATCTGCGTCGGCGGATCGACTGTGGCGGATTGATGCGGGGATGTCTGTGGTGCGGATTCCGCGGTGCCCGTGGAATCCGCCGGAGCGGTGCGTGTTCGGCATGCGGAGGGATGTCGATGGATCAAGGTCATCGGTGCGGTGAGCCTGACTGGCCTGCGCGGCGCTGCGAACTCGATCATCAGAACGTCAAGGGTGTGGCCTCAATCCCCGGGTGTTGGCGTCACTGAGGTCCGTTGAGGGTGAGCGGAGTCCGAGGCGGACCTTGGGCGGAACCTCATGCCGCTGTTTGCGCCATAGATCGACCCGCAGAGGTCAACGGAAGTATCAGTACAGATCTCAGGTGCCGATCCCGCGCCGGGAGCAATCCGCGTCACCTTTCCGTACCGACCTGTGCTGTGGTGTCACGAGGTGCCGGGCTTGACGGCGCAGTAGTCATTCTGGAAAAATATTCCATGAAGTGAAAAATAGTTCCAAATTGTCGGCGCAACTGCGGCAATGGGGTGGGGTAGCGCGAATAGCCAGTCCGGGGGCGGGGTATGTCAAGGTGCGAGGCATCACTCGAAGTCCGTGGCGACGAGAGTCGGACCTTGAATGCATGCGGCCGATCTGGAGAGGCACGGCGGATCTGGGCAGGAATGTCCTCGCACTGCAGGCCGACCGGGGCATAGCGATCGAAAGCGCGCTGAATCAATTGGCTTCGTCATACATCCAGAGAACGCACATGGCGTACATGACATTTTTCCCTGCGGTTTCGGCTCGGGTAGGTCGTAGACACCGCTTGCCGGTCGGGTGGATTCGCAAATTGGCGGGATCCGGTGCTCGCAGCGCCGCCGCTTTGATGCTGCTGCAGGCATTGCTGTGGCTTGGCTTTGGATTTGCTCCAGTGGCCAGCGCCGCCGGGGTCCTTGCGCCGACCCCACCGATGGGATGGAACGACTGGGCCCATTATCAGTGCCGCATCGATTCCAACGTGATTCTGGGCAATGCCCGAGCGCTCGTGAAAACCGGTCTTGCCGCTCGCGGCTACGACACGGTCACCATCGACGATTGCTGGATGCGCAAGCAGCGCGACAGCAATGGGAACCTGCAGGCCAATCTGCACAAGTTTCCGCAAGGTATGCGCGCCGTCGCCAATAGCATTCACGTGCTCGGGTTGAAGTTCGGCATTTACGAGGATGCCGGCTACGCGACCTGCGGCGGCTTCGCCGGCAGCGGCGTCCCGAACGGTGGCGGCGCAGCGCATTTCCGGGCGGACGCGCGTCTGTTCGCGTCATGGGGCGTCGATTACCTGAAGCTGGATGGCTGCAACGTCTATACCGCCAAGGGTGAGTCAGCGATTGCGACGTATCGCGCGGCTTATAGGGCCGAAAGCGAGGCGCTGAAGCGGGTGGGCCGGCCGATCGTCTTTTCCGAATCCGCGCCGGCCTATTTTCAGGGAACGCCGCAGTGGTATGACGTGCTCAGCTGGGTGCGCGGCTATGGGCAGCTCTGGCGCGAAGGCTCGGACATCGAGATTTTCGACCCCCAGCGTCCGAATCGTTCGCGCTGGGCGAGCGTCATGTGGAATTACGAGTACAACCTGCAGCTCGGCCGGTTCCAGAAGCCCGGCAATTGGAACGACTCGGACTTCATCATCGGCGGTGATCGGGGCATGACGCTCGCCGAATCGCGCAGCCAGCTGGCGCTGTGGTCAATGATGTCCGCGCCGCTGATTCTCAGCTCGAACCTGAATAAGCTATCCGCGGCCAGCATCCGCATCCTCGGCAACAGGGCGGTTATCGCCGTCGATCAGGATCCGCTGGGTCAGATGGCGACGCTGCTGCGGCGCACCCCGGCCGAGGACGTGCTGATGAAGCCGCTGAGTGATGGCCGGTACGCTGTTGCGGTCCTCAATCGCAGCGAGCACCCCCTGCATGTGGTGCTGAACCCGCGTGCGCTCGGCTTCTCCGGTGCCGCCTGCCGATTCCAGAGCGTTGCGCTCTGGACCGGCTCGCGCCGTGCGGGCGCGCAGGAACTCGCGGCACACATCGGGGCGCATGACACGCAGATCTGGACCATTCGGCCGACTGCCGCTTGCGGTGTTCCGCAGCGCATGGGTGTCATTACCCGCATTCGCCCGAACGTTGCACCCCACGATCGCACGGCAATGGCATATACCCGCTGCCTTTCGGCGCCTGGCTCAGTCGGTGAGTGCACAGGGTCAGGCGCGCAGAGCTGGCAAGTCCTGCCGAACGGCGCACTGCGCTCTGGCGGACGATGCCTTGCCCAGGTCGGCCACAGTGCCCGCCTCAGCGCGTGCGTCACGAGTGCACTGCAGCGGTGGCGCTACACGCTCCTGGGCAACCTCATCAACCAGAGCACGCATCAGTGCCTGACCGGGGGTGCGAGCGGTGCTCTGACCGTGCAGGCCTGCGGGCACAACGTGGCATCGCAGATCTGGAGCGTGCCGGCGGCCATGGATGCAGGTCGGGCCTCGCGGTGACGGCGATGCGTTCAATTGAAGTCCGGGTCGGGGCAGCCCTCGGGGGCTGCCCGGCCCGGGCCTCGCACGGAGAAGGCGGGATGGCCGCCTCCCGGGCGCGCACTGCGTGCGGGCATTGCGGGTGAGCGGCCGGGAGAGGACGATGAATTCAACCCCCTCAGGCACCGACCGGCGAGCGCTCGCGCTCATGGCGGGACTGTTCGCACTGTTCGGCTGTGTGACCTGGCTGAACGGCGTGCTGATCCCGTTCTTGAAGCTGGTGTGCGAACTCGACACCTTCGAGGCGCTGCTGGTTGCCTTCGCCTTCTACATCGCCTACTTCGTCATGGCGATTCCGTCGGCCCGTGTTCTGGCGATCACCGGCTACAAAAGAGGCATGGCGCTCGGACTGGCCGTGATGGCCGTGGGCACAGCGGTCTTCGTGCCCGCGGCGCTGCTGCGCTCGTACGGCATATTCCTGACCGGATTGTTCGTGCAGGGCACCGGGCTGTGCCTGCTGCAGACGGCTGCAAATCCGTATGTGATCATTCTCGGGCCGCACGAAAGTGCAGCGCGGCGCGTGTCGATCATGGGCGTGTGCAACAAGCTCGCCGGCGTGATCAGCCCGATGCTGCTCGGCGCGGTGGTGTTCGTCGGATTCGGGCATCTGCAGCATGCGGCGCGCGGCACGTTGGGCGCCGCGGAGCTCAACCAGCTGGCGCACCGGCTTATTCCGCCCTACCTTGCTCTGGCCGTCGGCCTGCTGATCCTCGCATTTGCGATCGGGCGCTCCGGCCTGCCCGAGCCGAAGGAGCCGCCGGCGGAGCTCGATCAGAGTGAGCGCCGGCAGGGCTTTCGCTGGTCGCATCACCCGTTGCTGCTGTTCGGCTTCTGGGCGTTGTTCTTTGAGATGGCCGTCGAGGTGATTGCCGGCGATACCATCGTTCTTTACGGACAAGCGCTGCACTTTCCGATCGAGACGGCACGCTTCTTCGCCAGTCTCACGCTCGGAGCGATGGTGCTCGGTTACCTGCTCGGCATCGTGCTCGTGCCTAAGCGCATGAGCCAGGAGCGAGCGCTCGCCTGGTCCGCCGCACTCGGGATCGTACTGACGATCGGAATCACCGTGACGCATGGCATGCCCAGCATCCTGTTCGTAGCATCGCTCGGCTTTGCCAATGCGGTCCTGTGGCCGGCTATTTTTCCCCTGGCACTCACCGGGCTGAGCGAGCACACCAAGACCGGTGCGGCGATCATGATCATGGCCATCATCGGCGGCGCCGTAGTGCCGCCAGCGTACGGTCTGCTTGCGCGCGTCATCGGCAATCAACTGGCGTATATTTCGCTCGTACCTATGTATGCAGTCATCCTGAGTTACGCGCTGTTTGCGCAGAAGCGTATCAGCACGAGCCGCGCACGGATTGGAGCGCTTTCATGAGTCCCCAAACAAGAAATTCCAATGGGCCGGCGGCCGCAGCCAGGGCAGAATCGGGCGATCGCGATGCGCCGGGCGATCTGCTCGGGCGGGTCCGCGCCGATATCGGTCATCTGTCCAAGGCGTTCGGCCGGATCGGCAGCTATCTGGTGGCTGATCCGGATTCATTCATGCACGCGCCGCTGCGAACCATTGCGGCCGGGGCTGGCGTCAGCGAGCCGAGCATCGTGCGCTACTGCAAGCACTATGGCTGCAAGGGCGTCCCCGAGTTTCGTATCGAGCTGGCGAAGGCCTTGGCACGTGAGCTGCCGGATTTCAGGCTCAATCTGATTGCACCCAGCGTCTCGGATCGTGAGCAGGTCAACGTCAACAAAAAGCGATCGATCGCGCGTTATGCGGCCGGGCTGATTGAGCGGGAGCGCTCGATCATCATCGATTCGGGATCGACGCTGCGCATGTTCGCGACGCAGCTGGGGGAGGCTCGCGGACTTTCGATTCTCACCGCCGATCTCGAGGTGGTGAATCTGCTGCGTCATTACAAGCAGCATGAGGTGATCGTCCCTGCCGGCACGGTTCGTTACGACACGATGGTGATCGGCGGACGGTTTCTCGAGCGGTTTCTCACGGAGCTGCATTTCGATACCTTCTTCCTCGGCGCTGATGCCATCGATTTGCGTCTCGGCTTGAGTACTTTCAACGAGGAGGAGGCGCAGAAGAATGCGGCCATGATCCGCGCGAGCGACCGTGTCGTGGTGCTCGCGGATTCCTCCAAATTCGGCACGCCGAGTCTGCATCGAATCTGCGACATCCGTAAAGTCCACATGATCGTGACCGACACTGACGCAGATCCTGCGGCGGTGGAACAGATTGAGGAACTCGGGGTCGCGGTGCATTGCGTCGATCCCCGGACTGCAATCCGAGCCACGGGGCGGCGTAAGGCACGTAGATAGGGCAGGAGAGGATTCAAAGCATGTTCCAAGGCAGGCAGGGCGGTCCGTCTACGGCGCCGCCGGATGATTCCCAGACGCACAAGGAGATCCTGCATCAGCCGTCCGTCTGGCGAGCCGTGAGTCGCGAGATCGCGGCGATGGCCGCGGATGCGCGTCACTGGGTCCGCGCCGGGCGTTTCGAGGAAGTGTGGTTTTGCGGCGCCGGTACCTCTGCGTTCATCGGCGAGTCGCTCAGCGTCTACCTCAATGAGCGCCAATCCGCGGTGCGATACATTCCGGTTCCGACCACGGAACTCGTGGCATATCCGCAGCGTCTGCTGCGTCGCGGCACACGTCGATTGGTCGTTTCCTTTGGACGCAGTGGGGACAGTCCCGAGAGCGTGGCGACTTTGGCGCTGCTCGAGCGAGCCGACGCCGCGGGCTTGCACATCACATGCAATGCTCACGGCGCACTGGCGCGCTCGGAGGGGTCCCGGCAACGCGCGATCGTGCTGCCGGATGAGACCCACGATGCCGGCTTTGCAATGACGTCGAGCTACAGCACGATGCTGCTGTACGCGCTCGCCGTCTTTGATGATGTGCCGATCGATGCGCTCGAGGGACGCTTGAATGCGCTTGCAGATGCTGCGAGCGGTCTGATTGCGGCGGTTGCGCCCTTGGCGGCCGATCTGGCGCCACCCCAGCGAGTAGCGTTCCTCGGCGGAGGAGAGCTACGTGGCGCGGCGCATGAGTGTGCGCTGAAGGTGCTGGAATTGACGGCGGGGCAGGTCGCCTCGTTCTGGGAGTCTCCGCTCGGATTTCGGCACGGCCCGAAGTCTCTCGTGAACGACGGCACGCAGGTGATTGCGCTGCTCTCCTCGGACGAGGATGCGCGCCGCTACGACGCCGACGTGGTCGATGAGTTGCGCAGCCAGTACGCCCCAGAGCAGGTGCTGACGGTCGGTACGGTGCGGGCCGATGCCGATCTTGCCTTCAATGATGTGCCTCGCGGTTGGAACATACCGCTGTACGTGCTCCCTGCGCAGTTGCTGGCGGTGGCCTGGTCGCAGAAGCTGGGATTGAACGTCGATAATCCTTTTCCGGACGGCAATCTGTCGCGGGTCGTGCAGGGCGTGCGGCTGTATCCGCCTCCTGCCCCGAAAGTCCGGCTGTTCGGCGGCATGGATGTCGGCGGCAGCAAGATTGAAACCTGTCTTTTCGATGAACAGTTCCGGCCTCTGCAGCGGCGCCGGGTGGATACCGCCTGTTCGAGCTACGAAGAATTGCTCGAGTGCATCGTCGGCGAGGTCCGATGGCTCGAATCCCAGGCGCAGGCGCCGGTAGACCTGGGCATCGGATTGCCCGGGCTGGTCGATTATCACAGCGGCCGTTCGCTCACGTCGAATCTGCCGGCAACGGGCCGACCCTTGCGTGAAGACCTGATGGCGCGGCTCGGGCGCACCGTGGCGATTGCCAACGACTGCAAGTGCTTCGCGCTCTCCGAGGCCAATGGGGGCGCAGGCGAGGACGCCGAAACTGTCCTCGGTCTGATCATCGGCACCGGTGTTGGTGGCGGCGTCGTGCACCGCGGGCGGCTTGTGCTTGGCCACAACGATCTGCCCGGCGAGCTTGGCCATCTGGGCATCCCGGGACGGTTCGTGCGGGAGTGGAATCTGCCGCTGCTCGCGTGCGGGTGCGGACGTGTCGGCTGCTACGAGACGCTCGTCTCCGGTCCTGGTCTGGCCCGTCTGGCGAGCCGTTATGGTGCGCCAGAGTGTTCGCCCGCACAGATCGCCGAGCGGGCTCGCGCGGGCGATGCGGCCATGAGCAGCGCGATGCGCGAGTGGGTCACCCTGGTGGCGGAGCTGATCTATACGGCCCAATGCACCATCGACATGGACTGTGTCGTGCTCGGTGGCGGGCTGTCGAGAATTCCCGGCATCACGACCATGCTGGCCGAGGCGTTTCAGGGCCAACGCATGGCGGGACGTGAGGTGAAATTCACCGCGGCTCGCTTCGGCGATGCGAGCGGGACACGCGGTGCGGCCATGCTCCTGATTCAATCGTGAGCACACTTGGACAGAACACATGATCCGCAGACTCTCTGATCTGATCGCACGCAATCGAGCCGGAAGCCGCGAAGTCGTGCCGTCCGTCTGCACGACGCAGCCGGAGGTGCTGAGTGCATCATTGCTGCTCGCGCGCGATCAGGAGACGTTGCTGCTCGTGGAGGCAACGAGCAATCAGGTCAATCAGTTCGGCGGCTACACCGGGATGACTCCGGTGGATTTTCGTCGGCGACTCGAGGTCATGGCGCAACGGCTCGAGGTTGATCCGGCGCAGATCGTGCTCGGCGGCGATCACCTTGGGCCGCAGGTGTGGCGGCGTCAGGGAGCCGAGGCGGCCATGAGCGCTGCGTGCGAAATGGTCCGCGCCTACGTGCAGGCCGGCTTCCGCAAGATTCACCTCGACTGTTCGGAGGCCTGCGCGGGTGATCCCGAGCCGCTCCCCCAGGCGTTGTGCGCGCAGCGCGCGGCGCGGCTCGCAGCGGAGTGCGAGGCGGCTGCGCCGAACCCGAATTCACTGGCGTACGTCATCGGCACGGAAGTGCCGCGTCCGGGCGGTGCACTCGGGGAGGAGGAGGTGCTGCGCCCGACGCGGCCCGAAGATGCCCGGGAAGTCATTGAATTGCATCGAGAGGCGTTTGCGCGCATTGCCCCGGCCGCGTGGGAACGGGTGGTGGCGCTGGTCGTGCAGCCTGGGGTGGAGTTCTCTCCGCAGCACGTGACGCACTATGACCCGGCCCAGGTGGGTGCGCTCGAGACGGCACTGCAGGGGCATCCGCAAATGTGTTTCGAGGCACATTCGACCGACTATCAGCGCCCACGGGCGCTCGCCGCGATCGCCGCGAAGCACTTTGCGATTCTCAAGGTCGGTCCGGGGTTGACGGATGCGTTTCGCAGCGCGCTGTACCGGCTCGACGGACTGGCCGCAGACGGCGCCCCCCCAGGAGGGCCGGGTGAGCTGGCGCGAACGCTCGAGCAGTTGATGGTGGGCGACGACCGCCATTGGCGCGAGCATTACCGGGGCACTGCGCAAGAGGTGAGCCGGCTGCGGCACCACAGCTACGCGGACCGCATTCGGTATTACTGGCCTCAGCCGGCGGCTCAGCAGGCCGTCGCGGCGCTCTATGCGCGCATCGATGCGGCCGGGTGGCCGCCCTATGTGCTGAGAGATCTCTTTCCCGAGCAGGTACTCGAGCGGGCCGAAGCGCTTCGCGAGATCGCCGCAGGCGCGGCGCAGGCTCTGGTGCTGGCCAGCGTTCAAGACGCGCTCATGCCCTATTTCCGGACGCGGCATTCGTGACTGTGAACCGTGTGTTGCAGGCTCCCGCCGCGGCGCCTGAGGCGCAGGTGTGGTGGCTGCATCCGGCAGCATGCTTCGACGGTGAACAGATTCGTCGAGATGTGGCCTTGCGCATCGAGAACGGTCGGGTCAGTGCCATCACGCCCGCTCGCGAAGCAGGTCTTGACGGGCTGGCCGTCTGGCGCTGCGAATACTTTGCCTGCCCGGCGTTCGTCGATTTGCAAGTCAATGGCGGCGGCGGTGTTCTGTTCACTCAGGATCCCACGCCTGAGTCGCTGACGGCCATTGCGGCAGCGCACCGCCTCGGGGGGACCGGGACCTGGTTGCCCACGCTCATTACGTGCGGACCGGAGGTCATGGAACGGGCCGTCGACGCGGTGATCTCCGTTCACGGCCGCTTCGGCGTAGCCGGTATGCACATCGAAGGGCCGCACATCGCCCCAGAGTATCGCGGTGCACACGCCCTCGATCTGATTCGGCCCTTCAACGATCATACTCTCGGGTTGCTGCGCCGCTTGCGTGAGCGTTCCATCCCGGTGCTGCTGACGCTGGCGCCGGAACGCCTTGCAGACGGCGTGCTGGCCCGGCTCGTGGACATGGGCGTGCGCGTCGCGATCGGGCACAGCGGCGCAAACGAAGAGCAGACGCGAGCGGCGCTCGCTGCAGGGGCGAGTCTGTTCACGCACTTGTTCAACGGCATGCCTCCGCTGCACACGAAACGGGTGGGCATGACCGGAGTCGCCCTGGACAGTGCGGCATGGTGCGGAGTGATTGCCGACGGCCACCACGTCGATGACCTCATGGTGAGACTCGCCGTGCGCGCCAAGCGCGAGCCGAATACGCTGTTCGCGGTCACCGATGCGATGCCTACGGTCCATGGTCCGGCGCAATTCGAGCTGTACGGCGCGACGATCCAGGTTCGCGACGGGCGATTGATCGACGCGCGGGGCTCCCTGGCCGGTGTCCACATCGATATGGCGGGTGTGCTGCAGCGCCTGGTTCAGCGGGTCGAACTGCCGCTCGAGTGCGCACTGGCCATGATCACCGCCATCCCAGCCCGCGCCGCGGGGCTGTATCCCGAGCATGGTTGCCTGCGGCCGCGTGGTCGCGCCGATATCGTGTTACTCGATCCGGACCGCTTAACGCTGAAGTCATTGCTGATCGGCGGCACGCAATCCGTGGCCGCAGGCGCGTAGAAATCCCGGGCGCCTCAACTGATCACGCAGATCTTCTCGGCATTTGGAAGAAAATTACACTAATTCGCCGTCTGTTGCGTAATCGCGACATACGCCTCTCGGTGCATGTCTGCATTGCAGCGGTCGGGGGCGAAACCCAGGTAATCCCTATGAGAACTGGTGTCTTGCCTGAAATCTTCGGCGAATCCGGGCTAAGTGTCGATGCGCGCTTTGGGCGGCCCGGCGCAGAAGCTGGCAACCCCGGCCGTCTCTCGACTACAACACACTTATTCCGCCGATCTCAAAAAATGACAAAAAATATTGTATTATTTCGTCACGCGAAAGAGAATTTCATCAGTGGGTATCGCTCCGGCCTCGCGCTCTACGGGTCGATTGGCCGGGAAGAAGCATTCGCGCACTGCGTCTCGCATTAGCTGCTGGTGCGCAAATGCCGTCGTCAACAAATGAACACGCATTGCCGGGGGAACATTTCAGTGAAACTGCGAGCAATCACCTCTGCCAGTCCGCTTCATGTGAAGCGCGCACAGCATATGGGTCTTCTGTTGGGGGTCATGGCCGTTGCTGCTCCTGTCCAAGCGATTTACGCTGCTCAACAGCATACGAACCAAGCGCCACTTCCAGAGAACACCAACGTTCAACGGCGCACTGCAATCCAGGACGCAGTCGCGAAGAATCTGAAATCGAAGAGTCTGGCGCCGATTCTCATCACCGGCCTGCGTCAGAGCTTGCAGAGCTCGATGCGCCTGAAGGAGAACGCGACCCAGGTCGTCGATGCGATCACGCAGCAGGGAATCGGGCAGTTCCCGAATCCCGATGTGGCGGATGCGCTCTCCCGACTGCCGGACATCTCGCTGACTCACGACGCTACCGGGTCAGGCAACGAGATCACGATCAGGGGATTCGGTCCCCAGTTCAACCTGGTTCTACTCAATGGCATGGAACTGCCCACGCAGACCGGAGGGCGTCAGTTCAATTTCGACGTTCTTCCCTCCGAGGCAATCTCTCGAGCCGTCGTATACAAGACCAGTGAAGCCTGGCAGCCGGCGGATGCGATCGGCGGTCTGGTCGAGATGCAGACGGCGCAGCCTTTCGACTTCAAGGGGCCGAAGCTGGTTGCGAAGATTTCCGGGAACATGAATACCCATTCATCGAAGGTGGAGCCGTCCGAGTTTCTTCTGCTCAGCAACACGTTCGATCATCAGAAATTTGGCGCCCTCGTGTCGATTGCATCCCAGGAGCAGGCGACGACGACATACGATCTATCCGGCGCCGGCTTCTTTGCTCAGCCGGTCAACGGCCCTGGCGAGCCAACGGCTGTCTGGCAGACGGGAAGCGGTGCGTCTGGACTTCCCTCCAGTGTATTGCTGCCCGTTACGGACGGTGTGAACAGCAATTACTACAACACGAAGCGCTTGAGCGTAAACGCTGCGTTGCAATGGCACGTGACGTCAGACGTCACCGCAACATTGGACGGCATGTACAATAAGTACACTGAGTTCAACTACAGTAACGACCTTGGGTTGTACGTGGACGGCAATCCGATCAACAACGGCGTGGTCGTACGGCCGGACGGCGTGGTCCAAAGCTTTACGACTCAGTCACATGCCGACTTGATCCAATCGACCGGCGGTGACCAGATCAGTCCGCAGTATCTGCGCACGGTCCTCTTCAAACTCAAGGGAAAGGCGTTCGATCACAAGCTGCTGTGGGACCTGGCGGCGTCTTATGGCGCCAATACGGCGAGCAATTATCTCGATCCGTCGGTATTTTCAGTCGCGGGCTTTCCGATTCCGGTTTCGTACACCAGCAACGGTGGCGTCGGGGTGCCGACGCTGGGCACGACGTCAAGTCTCACGGACATCAGTCTTCCGCACGCGCACTTCACGGAAGTGTCTGCGACCAGTAACGTCAATGACATTGCGCAGCTGAGGACGAACGAAACCTGGGTGGTACCGAACTCGTGGGGTCCGCTGACGGACGTCCGGTTCGGCGCGGCATGGAAGCGGAACAAGTACGATACGTTCAGTTCCTATAACTCCGGGGACGTATGTGCTTACTGCGGATACCGGGCCCAGCTTCCGGGCTACCTGTTTACCCCGACCAGCGTCGCCGGTAATTTCGCAAGCCCCTATCCGGGGTCCTTCCCGACGACCTGGTTGACCTATAACCCGGCGCAGTACCTGGCATTTCTCCAGAGTTCGACCGCGTTTGCGGAGCAGGACGCGGCGGGTAATCTGCCGCCTGGCACCACGGCGGCCGCGGTTCAGGGATCCGGCGGATATGTGCCGCAGAGTGTCAATCAGGCGCCGCAGGATCTTGCGAACATCTCTGAGAAGAGCTACTCGGCATACATCCAGGGAGATTTCGGCGGTCGTATTTTCGGGCTCGCTTGGGGTGGAAATCTGGGGTTGAGACTCGATCACACGTCGGCGACCACGACGGGGTACGGTCAAGTGCTGCAAGACATCACTCCGATTCCGAATGATCCGACGGGCGACAATGCGATTTACGCGAACAATGGCGCGGTACTGGAACAAACCGCGAGCCACAGCTATACGTATGCATTGCCGAGCTTTAACTGGCGATTGACGCTTCCGCGTCACGTAGTCGTTCGAGCTGCGGTCTCCAAGACGATGGCGAGACCGCAACCGAGCGATTTGTCGCCCGTGATCAATTATGGCGGCAGCATTGTCTCGCCGTCGGAATTGACTGCATCCGGCGGAAATCCGAATCTGACCCCCTATACGTCTTTGAACTATGACTTTGGGTTGGAGTGGTATTTCTCGCGGGATGGCTACGTCGCGGCTGATGGGTTCGTGAAGAAGCTCTCGAACTTCATTGAGTTGCTGCAGAGTCCGATCGCTGTGCCCATTACTAACAGCCAGCATCTTGCGCAATTTCCGGGAAATGTCGCAACGTTCCAGCTGACTGCGCCGACTAACGTAGGGAGCGCGACGGTGAAGGGCGTGGGCATCGCCGCTCAGTACATGTTCCTGCATCTACTGCCGGGACCGTTTAATGGGCTGGGTATTACGGCGAATGCGACGTTCTTGTCGACGAACGCGGGTGTCAATTCCATTGGTGCTTCGGCGGCGGGAACACAGCAGTTCGGGCTCACGGGTCTCGGCAATCTGGAGAATCTGACGCTCATCTACCAGAAGTACGGAATCAGCGCGCGGGTTGCGTACAGTCGCCGGGGACAGCATATCGTCGCGATCGGAGATGGCGTCAGTGCGCTGGCGCCGATTTATGAGAAGGCGTATAGCCAGCTTGACGCGCAAATCGCGTACTCAGTCAACAGCCACATCACGGTAGCGTTGTCAGGCGCTAATCTGACGAATGCGGTGATCCAGCAGTACGACACGCGCACGGACGAATTCTATAATCTGGTCAACTATGGAACGCGCTACGAGATGAGTGTCACTGCAACGTTCTAGAGGCGTGATTTCGAGTCTGAGTCGGAAGGCTCGGATTTGAAGACGGATTGGCCATCCGTCGCGCATGGAGTGCAAGAGGCGCGAGGCACGGGGCATAGCTCCGTGCCTCGCGGTTCGATTTGCGCGGGTCGTTGTGGATTGACGGGAGTTCGAGAGACCAACGAGCAGTGAATGTGGGCTGTGGCATACCGTTTGCTGATATGGCGCGCCGTAGCACGAAGCGTCTGATCAGGCTGCGGACATTGGTTTCGATGAGGTCGCGTGCGGTGCAACCGTCCTGCCTTGCCTTTCTAGGCGCATGGTTCCACTGCGGTAGTGGAATGCCGCACCCTGTCTTTAGATTCGATTGGCGCGAACGATCGCCGCACGGAGCGCGCTGTAGCTTGACGGGCATTGACTCCAGTTTTTGCAGCGCGCGTACGAGGGGATGACGTGCGTGAGCGCGTAAGTCGACCGGAGTCGTCCGCGGCCCCTCAACGCCGATTGAACTTCAGCCACGAATGCACCGGAGTCCGCGGTACGCAGATGAGTTCACTCGGCGGCGGGGAGATCGTCGACGGTGGCGTGTGGCACCGCGGGGGAGTGCTGAGGGTCAAAGGGCACCACGCACTTCGAGCCGACGCGCAGCCTCGGGCATGAGTAATTCGCGCGACGTCATGCGATTGCTCAAGGCGAGCAGGACGGCGGCGAGTACCCAAGCGAGCGGCGGGAACCAGCTGATCAGGCCGGCGACGGGTTGAATGGCCAGAAGAATGTTCATATACGCGACGGTCATGAATGAGGCCCACCAATACCGGAATAGACCCATTTCGTGGTTGCGTCGAATGATTATGGGGGCCTGGGCATGCGCCATGCTCACAACTGCAATCGTGGTGGCCGGCAGCCATGCAGGCATCGGCAGTATGATGCTCGGTGCCAGGCGACCGAAAAGCCATGCTGCGCTCACGGTCAGCATGAGTGGGGAGAGTTGGACTGCTTGAAGCAAAAACGTCGTGCGCCCCGTCGTAAGTGGCAGGCACCGCCACATCCACAATGAGCGGGTCCAGCGCTGGGCGACGATGCCGGACCCGAGCGACACGGAGCCGAGAAATGTCCAGAGCACCGCTTCCGGTGCATGAGGGTAGGCGTTGCGCAGGAGCACGATTCCGCTCAAGCCGAGGCATGACATCCAGGCGGTTTGACTCAGCACGGATGAGAGGAGCGCCCGCCGTAGCGGCGCGGAAGTTCTAGAGTGGGGCGCCGCTTCGTGGTTGGGGAGACGGCCGCCGGGTGACGCATCTGCCGTGGGCACCTGTCCAAGGTGGGCGCGCAATAAAGAGAGGAGCAAGAGTGTGTTTCCCACCGAGATGATGACGATTGACAAAAGTCGCGCGGGATACTGCAGCGGGTAGCCGTAGGTGGCCAGTAGGAACGGGACACCCCAGGCGGACAGCGAGGCCAGGGTGCGGCGTCGGTCGGCGACGAACCCGGTGCGCAGGGGAAGCCAGGCGAGATAACCGAAGGCCGACCAGACCCCGGCGACCTGCAGGACGATGGATGTGGTGGGCGGCACGGGCCAGGCCGTGCTTCGGTTGTTCAGCCCCGCGAGTAGCAGTGATGCGCTCAATGCGATTGCCGGCAGGAGCGCCACGGTGCACCAGTGAGCCAGTGCAATGTCGCGCCGGGAAATCGGCAGAATCTGCCAGGGCAGTCCGCGGGCGGGCGCCGTCTGAGTGCCGGCAACAGCGAGCAGAAATACTCCGGGGAGAAGTTCGTGCGGTGCACCGAGTGCCCATGCCGCGCTGGTGACCACCAGCTGGAGCGCCAGGGCGGCGCAGAGCCATGCTCCTGCGGAGCTGCGCAGGTGGTGGAGCAGGAGTTTCCCGACATTGCCGACCATGACGTATCTCAATACGGTCGCCAGGGCCGACGGGCATCGTCGGAGCGGATCAGGGTCAGAAAGAGTTCCTCGAGGGTCAGTGCAGTGATGGAGATGAGGTCCAGACCATTTGCCCGCAGCAGCTGTGGCGTCGTGACATGCAAATCGAGCAGTGCTCGAGCGCGGGCGTCGCGCTGTTCGAAGACGGTCACGCCTTGTTCGGGCAGAGCGTGAGCATTGGTGTTGGTGATCTCTACCACGCGGTAGCGTTCTAGGAGTTCATCAACCGGGCTCGCAGTGAGGAGCTTGCCGTGATTGAGCAATGCCACGTGATCAGCGATTCGTTCGACGTCCCCGAGCTGGTGGGAGGAGATTAGGATGGTATGGGATTCGTTCTCCATGAAGCGCAGCAGCTCGACGAAGATCGCCCGTTTTGAGACCGGGTCCAGTCCGATCGTGGGCTCATCCAGGATCAGCAGTTCGCACTCGCGCGAGAGCGCGAGAATCAATGCAAGCTTGGTCCGCTGTCCGAAGGACAGTTCGGCAATGCGCTGCGTCCGATGGATCTCGAGCAGTCTCTGCAGCCGTTCGCAGCGAGTGTGCACCCAGTCGGGATAGAAATCGCGCACGAAGTCGATCGCTCTGCCGACGGTGCGCCACGCGGAGTAATCTAGTTCGGGGCTAACGAAGCCGACGCGCCGTTTGATGTCGGCTTCCCGTGCAGGGAACGGCAACCCCAGTAATTCGATTTCACCGGTTTGCGGACGTCCAGCCCCGATCGTCAGGTTCAACGTGCTGGTCTTGCCGGCGCCGTTGGGGCCGATCAGGGCGAAGATGGCGCCCTGGGGGACGGAGAGGGTCAGCGGTCCCAGCGAAAAGTCCTCGCCGAAGCTTCTGGAGACGCGTTTCAGTTCGACTGCTGCACTCATCATCGATCCCCAAGGTTGTGGCGTGCGGGTTGCGCAGAATCCGCGAGTTCCCGCTTCAGGAGTTCCAAGAGTTGGCCATCGTTGAGCCCCGCTTCGCGGCCCGCTCTCACCGCACTGCGCAGGGCCTGGACTGCCGCGGCATGGCGGTCGCTTCGGGAACGGTCTGCGCCACTCGGCGCAACGAACGTGCCGAGTCCCTGATGGCGCAGGATGATCCCGTCGCGTTCGAGTTCCTCATACGCCCGTTTGACCGTGATGAGGCTGACCGCCAGCTGCGCTGCCAGCACCCGAAACGAGGGCATCGGGCGGCCAGCTGGGATGCGGCCACTGGCCACTTCGCGGCGGATCGCTTCGACGATCTGCTGGTACAGCGGCGCGGAGCCCCCGGTGGAGAGGGGGGGGAGCTGCAGGGTAGTGACATCCTCGGGCACGCCAACTGTATATAATAAATATACACACTAAGCAAGTGGTGTCGTCCGGAGCCGGTGGTGCCCGCGACGTGGGTTTGCATGAGCCGTGTGCGGCTGATCGGGCGTGTCGGGAGCCTGAAGCATGAGCAGGCTCATGACGTGCGTTGCCCTGTGCCTAAGTCCCCAGGAGCCGAATGCCCGAGATGCTCGCCGGCTCAGCAGTGCGGGCGAGCCCCCCCAGCGTTGCGCGCTCCTGCTGCGATGCGGATTCACCGTCGAGGAGTGTTCAGTGGTCTGCGGGCACGAGACGCGACCGTCGTGGCAGGACGCAATTGCCCCGGGGGCTCACCGTTGTCCGAAGAGTTCCCGGAACTGCGCGGACCGAAGTGTTCGAGCAGGAAGTCAATGAATGCTCGGACCCTCGCAGGCAGATGCTGGTGGCTCAGGTACACCGCATACAGATTGAAGGCGGGCGCCTGCAGATTCTCCAGCAACCGAATCAGGCGGCCGTGGCGCAAGTCTTCCTCGACGATGAATGCCGGCTGCAGGATGATCCCGCCGCCCGCAACGGCCAGACGCCGCAACAGATCGCCGTTGGTGGCATGAACCTCAGGACGCACCCGCACAGTGATCTTGCGGCCGGACTCGTCCGTGAATGTCCAATCGTCGCCCGACCAGAGATATCTGTAGCTCAAAACCTCGTGGCTGGAGAGCTCCGTGGGCTCCTTGGGCGTGCCATGGCGTCGCAGATACTCCGGTGCAGCGCACAGCACCATGGCGATCGGTGCGATTCGTCTGGCGATGAGTCGACTCTCCAGCGCAGTGGCGATGCGCAGCGCGACGTCAAACCCTTCGTTGGCGAGATCCACGACGCGGTCCGAAAGGTCGATATCCAGTTTCAGCTGCGGATATCGGGTGCGAAACAGCGGCAGCACGTCAGCGAGGCGCAGTACGCCAAATGACAACGGGGCGGAGACTTTGAGCGTCCCGGTCGGACGCGCCGTTCCGGCTGCCGCGTTCGATTCCGCTTCGGCGATCTGCTCGAGGATGGCTCGCGCGCGAATGCAATATTCCACGCCTGCCTCGGTGAGCGAAAGGCGGCGCGTCGTGCGGTTGAGCAATCTCGCCCCGATATGCGCTTCGAGCGCACTCACCTGACGGGTGACGGCGGCATTGGAGAGGTCCAGGGTTTCTGCCGCTCGCGCGAAACTGCCCGAATCGACGACCTGGAGCAGGACCTTCATGCCGTATGCGATATCCAAAGTGCCCTCGAATATTCCGATTTACGCAATAATTAATTCATTGTAATGCCATTTATTTACCTCTGAAGAGAATCTAGAGTGATTTCCGAGGGAGTGGTGACGCATCGTGCGGTGTTCTCCGGCGCATTGAGTACGCCGGGTCGCGCCGTGACGGACCAGCCGCTCCGGCTACGGCTTCGCAATTCTCTTGGGAGATCAACATGATCAAGACAACGACTGCGCCTTACGGCATTGCACTGCTGCGGGTGAGTCTCGGAGTTCTGTTCCTCGCACATGTCTCGCTGAAGATCTTTGTCTTCACCGTCCCCGGCTTCGTCGGCTATTTCGCCTCGCTCGGTCTACCTGCCGTTGCCGCGTACGGCGTGATCGCGCTCGAGCTCGTCGGCGGGGTTGCATTGGTGCTGGGGATCTATGCTCCCTGGATCGCGGTACCGCTCGCGATCGAAATGCTCGGCACCATCGTCATGGTCCACGGACACAACGGGTGGTTGTTCACGGACAAGGGCGGTGGATGGGAATATCCGGCATTCTGGATGATCAGCCTGATTGCGCTCACGCTGCTCGGTGACGGCGCATTCGCACTACGTCCCACTGCACGCACGGGCTGAACCACGGATGCACCAGCAGCGCCGGCACGGCGCGAGAGTGCGCGCGTGCCGGTGCCACCCCTGCGCCTAAGTGGATTCTTTGCCAGTGAGAAATTCGCGCATCAGCCTTAGCAGCGCTTCGGCGCGAATCGGCTTGCTGAGGATCCTCAACTGCGGATCAGGCGAGAGACCGCGGATGGCGCTCGAGGTGTCGCCTGTGACCAGAATGGCCTTGAGCTGCGGACCGAGTCGCTCGCGCAGCGCGCTGATCACCTGGATGCCCGTCTGATTCGGGCCCAGATGGTAATCGGTCATCAGCAGATCGAGCCGCGCACCGCTATCGATCGCCGCGAGCGCCTCTTCGGCCGAGGCGACCGGGATCACGTGGTACCCCTCGATTCTGAGCAGCATCCGTGTCGCATCCCGTACGCTCGGATCGTCCTCGACCAGCATGACGTTCGGCTGGCTGCCGCTCGCGCGCGGATCCGAGCCGTTGGCAGTCTCGTCGCTCTGCGTTGACGCGATGCTGGTTTGCGGCCCGGCTGCCGGCAGCAGCAACGAGAATGTCGAGCCCGAGCCGACGCGCGAGCTCACGTTGAGTCTGAGTCCGAGTAACTGAATGATTCGTTTGACGATGGATAGGCCGAGCCCGTAGCCGTCGCGCGATGTGTTGGTGCTGACCCCAACCTGGTAGAACTCATCGTAGATCAATGCGAGCTGATCGGATGGGATCCCGATGCCCGTGTCGCTGACGTCTAGACGGACCGCTGCCTCGTCCAACGGTACACAATGCAGCGCAACAGAGCCCGCGCGCGTGTACTTCACGGCGTTTGAGACCAGGTTGCGAACCACTTGCTCGACCAGTGAGGGATCGCTGCGCACCCAGACGTTCGCTGGATTCGCTTCCAGCACCAGGCCCTTACCCGCCGCCACGCTGGAGAACTCGCGACGGATTTCATCGCAGATTCGCGCCAGGGAGAAATCGGTGATCTCCGGCTTGATTGCGCCCGATTCAAGCTTGCTGATGTCGAGCAGCGCATTGAGTAGTCGCGACATCGCGCCGATCGCTTTCTCTTGCTGCGTCAGTGCTTCGGCGAGCAGAGGATCATGGACAGTCCGGCGCAGCGTGCCGTTCAGTAGTGCCAGCGCCTGCAGCGGTTGGCGCAGGTCATGGCTCGCAGTCGCCAAAAACCGGCTCTTGCCCTGGTTTGCCCGATCAGCGCTCTCGCGCGCCAGATCGGCAAGTTCGCGCGCCTCTTCAGCTACCGCCCGCGCCGCAATCAATTCTCTCTGAATGCGCTGCCGATCGCTGACGTCACGGATTGCAGCGACGACCAAGGTCTCGCCGCCGTCGACGACGGGACTGAGACTGATTTCCACGGGAAATTCGGAGGCATCACGCCGCAACCCGTAAAGCTCGAGATTCTGGCCCATGGGGCGGGCGCGCATGTGCGCGCGGTAACTGGCACGGTGCTCCAGGTGACGTGTTCTGAAGCGCTCGGGGAGAAGCGTTTCGATGGGCCGCCCGACGATCTCCTCTCGGGTATAACCGAAAAGTGCAAACACCTGGCGGTTGACGAACCGCACCAGCCCGGCGGCATCGACGATGAGCATGGCATCGGGTGCCGCCTCGAGGGCGCTGCGCGCGAGTTCTGGGGGTGTCAAGCGCATGACGAGCGCTTCCTCTATATAGTCCCTGATTTGACCTGATCAGCCCGCGGACGACGATGCTGCTGCTACCGGCGTGTCCGACGAACGCCACGCCACACAACCGCAGCGATCTCGTTCGATTCCCGTCGGCGCCTTCGCGGGTCCATCCTAGAGATGCTCTGGCGCTGAGCATACTTTTTTTTGCTCCGAGTGCGCAAATGCGATTTGGAGGCACTCTGGGGTGGACTGGCTCTCGCGGGCACAAATTGGAACTGCGGCAGGGCGAAGGACGGCTGTCCAGTACGGCCGGGACAGCGCCCGGATGGGGCTCGCGTCCGTCGAGAAACGTGCGATTCGGCAGCTTTGGCGTCGGGCACGGTCACAGGCAACTTCTCCGTACCCTCAGGGTCCGTACATCTACGAAGATGAACCATTGCACGTCGGTGGCAGCATTCCAAGCCTACACGGATCGAGGGATGTTGGGTGGAAAGCTCGATCGTTCTTGGAATCGGCAACGTTCTGCTCCGTGACGACGGCGCCGGAGTTCATGCGGCCCAATCTCTTGCGCAGCGTCTGCCAAACTCGTCCGGAGTCCGAGTGATCGACGCCGGAACGCTCAGCTTCACGCTCCTCGGATATCTGGAAGACGCGGACCGTCTGATCATATTCGATGCTGGCGACTTCGGCGCTGAGCCGGGCGCGGTCCGCTGTCTCGAATGCGACGCGCTCGACGCGTTCATCGCCGACGAGACACGCAGGCGTTCCGTCCACGAGGTCGGACTTGCAGACCTGCTCGGCATGGCGCGGTTGCAGCAGACTTTGCCGCCCCAGCGCGCACTCTTCTGTATCCAGGCCGGTGATCTGGGTTGGGGACTGGAACCGAGTGCGCCGGTCCGTGCCGGGATACAGCAGGCTGCCGAAGCGGCGCTGCGCCTGCTTCAGCGCTGGCAGTCATGAGCACTCTGGGCGGCATCCCGATCCATGTCGAACCGACCGGCCGTCCACTGCCTTCAAGCGCACTCGGTGCCGGACTCGCAGCGATTCTCTCGGAACTTGCCAGCCTGCTCGAGGCGTTGCGCCGCAGTGGCGCGGAGAGCGCGATCGATCTGCGCAGCCTGCCGCTCGATCCGGATGATCTGGATCGCCTGCAACGCCTCCTCGGCACGGGGGAAGTGGATATCCGCATCGAGGCGAACGGGGAGAGCCGCATTCGTGAGACGGCGGTCTGCGGCCTCTGGTGGACGGAGCACCGGGATGCCGCTGGCGCGCTCCTCGCCGTTCTGATCGAAGTCGCACGCGTTCCGAGCATCCTGTCGGCGGCCGACGAAGACCTCGCGCTCGGAGCAATACGACTTCGAGCCGACGCCGCAGCGCAAAGCGCCGAATTTGGGGAGAGCCCGCATGGCACGACCTGAGACCGAGCCGACCATTGGTGAACTGCTTGATCGCAACGGCGTCAGCCGCCGCAGTTTCCTCAAATACTGTACCGCGATGGCTTCGCTCCTGGCGCTGCCGCCGATCGCCGCCCGTGCGATGGCAGCACAATTGCGGGCGGCGCGACGGCCGTCCGTCATTTATCTGTCCTTCCAGGAGTGTACCGGCTGCCTCGAGTCGTTCACCCGATCGTTCGCGCCGACGATCGAGAACATGATCTTCAACGTCATATCACTGGATTGCGACGACACGCTGATGGCTGCGGCCGGAGCGCAGGCCGAAAAGGCGCGGGCGCAGGCGATGGAGGCGAACTACGGCAAGTACCTCCTCGTGGTCGATGGCGCTGTTCCGACCGCAGATGGCGGTGTCTACCACTGCGCCGCGGGCCGCACCGGCATCGACCTACTCACCGACTGTGCCAAAGGTGCTGCGGCGATCGTTGCGGTCGGTACCTGCGCATCATTCGGAGGTCTGCCGCACGCCGATCCCAATCCGACTGGTGCCCGGGCGATCTCGGCGCTGGTGCCGGGCAAGCCGGTGATCAATGTATCGGGTTGTCCTCCCATACCGGAGGTGATCACCGGGACGTTTCTGCAGTACGTGACGACCGGGCGGGTGCCGGATCTCGATGAGCACCTGCGCCCAACCGTCTTCTACGGCAACAGTATCCATAATCGCTGCTATCGGCGTCCGTTCTATGACCGCGGGGAATTTGCCAAGACCTTCGATGATGAGGGGGCGCGCAACGGCTGGTGTCTGTATGAGCTCGGCTGTAAAGGGCCCACCACGTATAACGCCTGCGCGACGGTTAAATGGAATAACGCGGTGAGCTTCCCGATCCAGTCCGGGCATCCGTGCCTCGGGTGCGCCGAGCCGGAATTCTGGGACCGCGGCAGCTTCTACAGTCCGATCCCGACCGCGCGTTGGGGTAAGGCCGGTGAGGTGAGCACCGCGGAAGCCGGCACGCTCGCCGCAGGTGCGGCGCTCACTGGTGTCGCCATCGGCGCCGGCAGCGTCGTGTTGGCCCGCCGGCGAATCAGCCGCCTGCAGCGCACGCCGCAATCAGAGTCCGAGACACACAACGAGGAGTAATGCCATGGACCTCGTCGATTTCGCTCGCGGAACCGCATTGAAGATCGCGTTCGTCGTGTTCTTCGTCGGGGTGCTCTGGCGTCTCGTGAATGTGATGCTGCTGCGGCACAGGCAAATGCTGAGCGAACCGCGCCGCAGCGTTGGCGCGGCAGTCCTCGGCGGACTCAAGGGGATGGGCTCACGATCCTGGCCGCACCCGGAATTCATCAAGCGGACGGTGACTGGCGAGGCGCTCGGGTACTCGTATCACATCGGTCTGTTCATCGTCATTTTGTTCTTCGCGCCGCACATCGTCTTCTTCGGAAGCTTTGCCGGAGTGCGATGGCCGGCGCTGCCGAGCAGCATCATCACCATCTTCGCCGTGATCACACTCACCCTGTTCGTCGCCGTGCTCTCGCGCCGACTCGGACATCCGGTGCTGCGTCGCCTCTCGAATTTCGACGACTACTTCAGCTGGTTCATCGTCGCTCTCGTGCTGGTGACCGGCCTGATGGCGACCGCACACGTTGGTGGTCCATACCAGAGAATCCTTGGGCTGCACATTCTCAGTTTCGATCTGCTGCTCATCTGGTATCCGTTCGGCAAGCTCATGCATTCGTTTTATATCTTCCCGACCCGAGCAATCGACGGTTACCTCATGACTCGAAAAGGGGCGCCATCGTGAATTCCTCATCTGCCGAACTGCGCGCCAACCTGGCGCCGGAAGAGACCCGGATCGGAGAACGGGAGCGGGTTGCAGGTGCAATGCGGGGTTTCGCTCGAGAGTTCGGTGCGCTGAGTGCGCTGCGCTTGGAGGCATGTGTGCATTGCGGAATGTGCGCTGATGCGTGCCACTTCTACATTGCGACCGAGGATCCCCAGTACACCCCGGTGCTGAAGGTCGAACCGTTCAAGCAGGCCTTCAAGCGCGAGGCGGGCGCATTTGCTCCCTTGTTTCGGTGGTTTGGACTGAAGCCGAGGGTCACCGCCGAGGAACTCGAGCGTTGGCAGCATCTGCTCTATGACAGCTGCAATCTCTGTGGGCGGTGCTCGCTGATGTGCCCCATGGGGATCGATATTACAGAGTTGATCGAACAGGCGCGTCGCGGCATGTTCGAGGCGGGATTTGCCCCGAGCGAACTGTACGAAAAGGCTGCGCATCAGCGCCACAGTGGGCAACCGGAACCCACGAACGAGCCGTACCGGGAGCAATTGCTTGCAATCGCACGGCAGTTCGGTGTGGAAATACCGCTGGACAAGCCGCACGCGGAAGTGATGCTCACGGTGCCGAGAACCGACATAGAGCACTACCCGGCAGCGGTTGCCGCTCTCGCCCGCGTCATGGCGCACATGAACGTGGACTGCACGTTCCGCACCGACGGACTGATCGCAGAAAACTACGGATACTATGCCGGCGGACGGGATTGGCAGCGGCGCATCAGCATGCGTTTGATCGATGAGGCCGTCGCC
>JAJZSQ010000029.1 GCA_021849615.1 Pseudomonadota bacterium | reverse complement strand
ATTCATCGAGCAGTTGCAAGTCGCGCTCGCCGGCGCGCCGGAAGGGGGCGTGGTGGCGCTTCAGCGCGAGCGCGACGAACTGGTCCATCGCGCCGTTGTCGACCTGGGCAAACATGCGAAAGAAGTGATGCTCCGGATCCCAAGGCAGATTCTCCCCGGGCGGCATGTAGGGGCCGAGGTGAAACGGCTGGTTCTCGAACAGCGCACCGTCGAAGCCGAGGATGTTCTGCGGCATCGGCAGGTAGGAATACGGGATGCCGGCAGGATTTTTCTGCAGGCCGTGAAAGCGCTGGTCCACCGCGCCGTCGCGATCGAGCAGGCCGGTCACGGTCGCCCCGCGCGGATGGCGGTAGGTGCCGAAGTAGTGATCGAAGCTGCGGTTCTCCTGAAACAGCACGATCACGTGTTCGATGCGCCGGCGCAGCCCCGAGAGGTCCGCTCCGCGGGCCGGGGCCTCGAAACCGGCGAGCGCCGCGCCGCCGGTCAGCGTGAGGGATTTCAGAAATGCTCTGCGCGTCAAAGCCGTTTGGGTCATGCACTCGCTCCTCGGATGCCGGCCGCAGCCGCGGCCCGGTGCGAGTGTACTGCGCGAGAGCCTCCGACGGACACGCCGGGGCCTTCGTGCCGCGCCGCTGTCATCAAACTGTCACAAAACTGCAATGTCTCGGGCGATGATCAGGGGGCGTTCCCAACGGCGCCGGGACTCGAGCCTCAGGACCAGTCCGGCACCCAGAAATGTGCCGGGCAGTTGTGCTGGGCGATGGGCGCATTCATCAGCGCGCCGCGCCGCGGGAAGCGCTCGAGCGCATCGGCATGCAGCGTGATCCACATCTGCGTCAACACGACCTTGCCTCGATGATCGCGCGCGCAGCGCAACTGCAGTGCGGCACGCTGATCGGTGTGAAAAGCGCGCTGGAATTCGTGCAGGACTTCGGCTCGCTCGACGAGGCGGCCGCGAGCGCTCGCGGTGAGGTAGTGTCCGAAGTCGCTCCTGACGACTGCCCGGCGCAGGCGCAGCTCCGTGGCGAAGAACGTGCGGGTGTCGAAGCCGAAACACTGGACGTGTTTGTCGTATTCGTGGACCAGCAGACTGCGGCGCAGATGTGGCATGACGCGACGTAATTGGGCGAGCAGGGCGTCGGGGAGCGCCGGCGGCCGTTGGCTCGCATGGTAGTAGTCGCAGCCGCGGCGCCACCATTGCGGCGCGCTGATGTGTCGCTCGATCAGCGAGCGAGGGCGCGAGGCCCACAAGCCATGCAACCCGATGAGCACCGTGTGCGGCTGGTCGGCGCGACATCCCGACCAGACGCTGCAGAAGCCCGGCTGCCAGGTGAGCGCGAAGGTGTAATGCGCAAACGTTCCGTGCCGTGCCGGCATCAGCGGTGCGGCCAGGGCGGGTCCGGCGAGCAGCAGCGCGAGCAAGCACAGGAATCTGAAGCGCAGGGCAGGGTACGGCATGGAGTGATTCCTCGGTCTTCAACGCCATCGGCCGCTGCGGCCGAGACGGTCAGGGGTGTGACCGCGGCACTCTAATGGCCGGGAAATGACCGGCGCAAGCGCGCCGGCGCGTCCTACCGCAGGCCGTTACGGGCCGTTGGGTGACGTGGGGCACACACCGCTGGCGCCGAGCGCGCGCTCGGTTTGGGCACGTACGGGGAGGGCCGGTTTGGTGTGCGGTGCAGGGTGCGTTGGCGCACTGCGCAGGGTGCGCAGCGGCGCGAGCACGGCCCACATTTTCGGACTGCGGATCCAGCGGTAGCCGAACAGGACCATGAGAATGCCGGCGTAGACCAGCGGCTCGCGCACGTCGATCTTCTCCTGCCAGTAGAAATGCCACACCCCGAGAATCGCGATCACGTAGGTCAGACGGTGCAGCCGGCCCCACCGCCGGCCGAGCCGGCGCATCATGCGGTTGGTGGACGTGACCGCGAGCGGGATCAACAGCAGCAAGGCGGTGAACCCGAGGGTGATGTAGGGCCGCTTGAAGATGTCCGAGGCGACCATGTGCCAGTCGAGATCGACATCGAGCAGCAGGTACACCGCGAAGTGCAACAGCACGTAGAAGAACGCGAATAGCCCGAGCATGCGCCGCAGCCGCACCAGGTTCGGCAGCCGGGCGAGCTGGCGCACCGGTGTGACCATCAGCGTCAGCAGCATCATGTTGAGCGCTGTCTTACCGCAGCGCAGCTCGAGGAACTTCACCTGATCGACCCCGGCGCTGAAGCCGAACCAGCCGAACAGCGCGCAGGTCATCCACACGAGCGGAATGAGGCAGGCGAGGAACACCAGCGGCTTGTAGACGAAGCGGTAGCGCCGCTCGACGGACAGCCCGAGAAATGGCGTGGGGGAGGCGGTGCGAACATCGGTCATGGCGGCGTGCGGCTCGGCGCTCAGAAGTAGGTGTGCAGGTTCATGCCCTTGTAGAGGTACGCGACCTCCTTGGCATAACCATTGAACATCAGCGTCGCCTGCCGTTCGTGGAACAGAGAGGCCCCGATGCGCCGCTCGGAGGCCTGGCTCCAGCGCGGATGCGGGACGTTCGGGTTGACGTTGGCGTAGAAGCCGTATTCGTTGGGGGCAGCTACGCTCCAGGTGGTCTGGGGCTGCTGTTCGGTGAAGGCGATGCGCACGATGGATTTGATGCTCTTGAACCCGTACTTCCACGGCACGATCAGCCGCAGCGGTGCGCCGTTCTGATTCGGCAGCACCCGTCCGTACAGTCCGACCACCATGAAGGCGAGCGGATTCATCGCCTCATCGATGCGCAGTCCCTCGAGGTACGGCCACTTCAGGATCGGCACGCGCTGGCCGGGCATCTGGCTCGGGCGGTAGAGCGTCTCGAAGGTGACGTATTTGGCCCGCGAGGTGGGCTTGAATTGCTTCAGCAGCGCGGCCAGCGGAAAGCCGACCCACGGAATGACCATCGACCAGGCTTCGACGCAGCGGAAGCGGTAAATGCGCTCCTCGAGCGCATAGGGATTGAGGAACTTCTCCAGCGGGAAGCTGCCGGTGACCTCGGCCTCGCCGGCCACCGCGAGGTTCCAGGGGCGGGTCTGCAATTGCCCGGCGTAGCGTGCCGGGTCGCCCTTGCCGATGCCGAACTCGTAGAAGTTGTTGTAGTGGGTGATCTGCTCCCAGGTGTTCGGCGTCTCGTCCTGATCGGGCGCATGCACCAGCGCGCCGACCGAGTCGGCCGCGTCGTAGCGGTACTGCAGGGGGGCACCGGCGGCCGCCGGCACGACGGCCGCGGCGGCCCGGCCGAGCGTTGCGCCGGCGCCGGCGGCGAGGGCGGCGGAGAGGAACGCGCGCCGGTTGAAGTACGTCTCGGGCGGCGTGATTTCCGAAGGCGCGATACGCGGGATGCGGGTCGTCATGGCGAAGATCCCTCAGGCTTTACAAAACACCCAATCGAATGCAGGGGGTGGCAGTGGCGCAGTGCGCTCACCAGCGCGCCAGGCGCGGCATCATCACTCGCGCCGCGAGCGTCACGAGACCACAGGCGATCCCGTACCACACCACGATGTACAACGGATCGTTGAACGGGCAGGCGAACACGAACACGAACGCACCCCAGGCGGCGGCCGCCAGTCCGCTGAGCAGCGGCGTGCGCCGCAGGTCGGTCGGTGCGCCCCGACGGCACAGCAGCGCCAGTGCCGCGAGCGGCGGCAGCGAGAGCAGCACGATCTTCGAGGCGCACTGGATGCCGCTGCGCCAATCCAGGCGCTGCAGCAGGCTCGCCGTCCCCGCCGGCGGGCCGTCCATGATCAGCCCATACGCGAGGCACAGCGCGACGATCACCGCCAGCCAGCGCAGGGCATCCTTCGCCGAGTAGGCCGGGTCGAACGAGCGCACGGCAAGAAAGCCGCTCATCAGCGCGATCACGCCGAGACTGACCAACCGCCAGCCCATGGTCGGCTGCGTCGCCAGTCGCTCCAGGTCGAGGTGTGCGATGCCCAGGGCGAACAGCAGCGCAAGTTCGACCGCGGCGATCAGCGCCAACACCAGCAGGTCGGCCCAGAAGCGCCGTGGCTTCACCGGAGTGAGGTCTTCGGTCAGCTCATCGATCAGGGATTCAAGCTTCATGGCTCTCCTCCCGCGCCAGTTCACTCAATTGCCGCAGCCCTCTGTGGATGTTCACCTTGACCAGCGCGACCGTCTGGTCGAGCCGCTCGGCGGTTTCCTTGATGCTCAGACCCTCGATTTTCACCAGACGGATGGCATTGGCCTGCGCCGGCTTGATCCGCCCGAGCAGCCGCTCGAGGACGTTCGCGCTCTGGATCGCCTCGCCGTGATCCCGGACCGCAATGTCCTCGGGGAGCTCCTCGGTCAAGGTGTCCTTCATGGCGCGCAGTCGGTCGATCCATTTGTAGCGGGCAATTGCCGCCAGCCAGGGTCCGAAGGGTTTGGCCGGATCGTACGTGTGCCGCTTGGTGTGCACGGCGAGGAGCACTTCCTGGGCCGCATCGTCGACCATCGAGGCGGGCAGCCGCCGCGCGTAGTAGGTGCGCAGCCAGCCGCCGGCCTCGACCAGCAAGCGCCGATAGGCCGCCGCATCGCCCGCCTGGGCGGCCAGCATCAGATCGCGCCAGTGATCGTCCGCCAATCGATGCTCTCCTCAGCGGGCCGCTGCGGCCCGGGTGCAATAAGAGTGGCTGAAGTTCCACGGAAGGTGCCGACGGGATTGTAGCGCACGTGCTACGCTCGGACTGTCGCGCCCCGGGCTGCGCACTGCCACCGCAGGGCCGCTCCGGCGGGGGTATGGCGCCTATGCGCGATCAGCATCCATCGAACGCTCCGAGAAGACTGCAGAAGCCGCAGGATTTCAGGTCCTGTACCCCTACATACGTTCGGGTGGGGGAAAAGGTTTCAGGCCTGGGGCGAGAAGGCGCACGCGGTGGGCGCGGGCGGATGCTCGGACCATGAGCCCCGGAACTCGAAGCGCCGCGTGGCGGGCCCACCCGCCGTGGGTACGGGCCGTGCTGGGGGTCTATGTCCTGGCCTTTGCCGTCGGGACCGGGACCCATCTCGATGCGCTCGTGCACGGGTGGGGGTTTGCGCACCATCCGCTGCTGAACGCGTACTGGACGCTGCTGGTCGTGGTCGATCCGGTCGTGATCTGGCTCGTGCTTCGCGTCCCGCGTGCCGGTGTGATCGCAGCGCTGGTGACGATGCTCACCGATGTCGGTATCAACTCGGCGGTGAGCTATCTGTACGTCAGTGCGCCCGGGCACTATGTCGTGAACGACTTTGTGCAGCTGCAAACAATGCTCCTCGGATTTGTCCTCGGGTCGGCGCCATTTTTGTGGATGCACTTCAGCGCAAGTCACCTCTGCGGCTGATTCCGGGCTCGGCGGCTGTGGTGCGTACCCCTAATCGTCCTGTTTCACGCTGAACGAGGCAGCCACTGCGTTCGAGGCGAGAGTCGAATGCCGTGTTGGGGGCGTCACGGCGAGTGTAACGGTCGGTGTGCCAGGGCGGGCCGGCCAAGGTGCGGGTGTCGGGGTCGCGCCGTTGTCGCTTGAACTTCTACGACGCAGGTCGTACGCTGCGTTTATACGACAGAAGTCGTAACGAGGGCGCGATGCGGCAGGTCTGGGCTACCGAGGATGAGAGGGAACACGTCGCCGGTTATGCCGGGGGCGCCGGTCGCGGCGTCTCGGCGCGGCGGCGCGCGCTGATCGTATGCGTCGTGTCGTCGCTCGCCTCCAGCGCCGCATTCGCTGCCACGGGTTCGGCGCCGCCGCGGGTCCGAGTCTTGTCGCTCGCCAGTGCCGTGGCGAGCGCGCTGCACGTGGCACCCCAGATCGAGCAGGCCGCTGATTTGCGTCGCGCGGCGCAGTATGGCGCGCGCGCGGGCCGCGCGGCATTACTGCCCCGGCTGTCGCTGGTCGGTGGCCGATACTGGAATCAGACGCGCAACGGCCGCGCGCTCTATGCGAATGCCAATGGCCCGCGCGAGACGACCGGTCTAGTGGAACTGTCCGTTCCGGTGTATTCCCCGCAATTGCTCGCCTTGGACCGGCTCGCCCGGGATCGTGCCGCGCTGGCGGCCGATGAGCAGGCGCAGACCCGACTCACCGTCGCAGCGCAGGTGGCGGACGCGTGGTACCAGCTGGCGCTCCTCGGGGCCCGAGTGCGGATCTGGACCAGCACGGTGCGTTCCGTGGGCGTGCTCTATCGCGGTACGCATCAGGAGTACGCCGTCGGGGCTGCCGCGGTGCTCGATCTCGCCCAGACGCGCTTGCTGCTGCACAACGCGCAGAGCGGACTGCAGCAGGCGCTGGCCGAGCGCAGTGCGGCCCGCCGCACGCTCAATATGCTGCTCGGTCGGGCCACGGCGGCGCCCTTGGCGCTGCCGCAGCTGCGCCCGCCGCGGCGTCCGCTGCCGATGCCTGCGCAGTGGATTGCGCGCGCTGGACATGCGCAGCCTCTCTTGCGGGTTTCCCGCCGGCAGATCGCGCTCGGCCGTGCCCAGGCCCGCAGCCTGCGCGCCGCGCGGCTGCCCTCGCTCACGGCCAACGTGGGCTACGGGGTTGACGCGCCCGCCGCGCCGACGTCGCGCGATCTGGGTTGGCAGGTCTTTCTTGGCTTCAGCATGCCGATCTTTGATTTTGGTGCACAGCGCGATCGGATCGCAGATGCCGACAATCAGGTGGCCGCGCTGCGCGCCGCCCGGCGTGCCGTGCTGCTGCAGATCCGGATGACGATTGCGCGCGATTACGGCAGCGCGCAGGCCGCGGACCATGCGTATCGGCAGGCGCTGAAGCAGCGGCGTGATGCCCGCTCGGTCTACGAGATGACCCGTGACGGCTACAAGGCTGGAACCCTCAACGCGCTGAATCTCGCCCAGGCCGAGAGCAGCTGGTTGCAGGCAAGACTGCAGGTGGCCACGGCGCTGACGCTGCTGCGCCTGGCGCACACGCAGCTGCGGCTGGATGCCGGCACTTATCCCGGGGAGCGGTCCGCAAGATGAAACCCATGCCTACCCAACTCGTGCCGCTGCGCGTGCCCGGGATGTCCCTCCTGGCGATCCTGCTCATTGGGTTCTCCGGCAGCGCGCAGGCGGCTGTCCCGGTGCAGACCGCCGCGGTGCAGCGGTCCTCGTGGCGCAGTCCCGTTCGCGTCATCGCGCGCGTGCGCAGCGTCAATCACGTTACGCTCAGCGCGCCGCTGAGCGGCCGGGTGTGGGAACCGACTCGCCCGGTCGGTGAGGTGCGCGCCGGAACGTTACTGGCACGCGTGAGTCCCCCAGGGCTGCAGGCGAGTCTGCAGGCGGCGCAGACCCAGTGGCGTCTGGCGCAGCTGAATGTGCAGCGCAACCACATTCTGTACCACGACGGCGTCGTCTCGCTGCAGGTGCTGCAGGGCAGCCAGGCCACCGAGAAGCAGATGCAGGCGCAGGCGCAATCGCTCAAAGGGCAGCTCGCCAACCAGGCGCTGCGCGCGCCATTTGCCGGCATCGTCAGCTATCAGGTCCCCACCGGCGCAGTGGTCAGTGCAGGGACGTCCATCGTGACGCTGGACGGGCGCGGCACGCCGTGGATCGAGGCGCTGGTCTCTCCGGGCAGCGCCGTGCGCCTGAGGCGCGGACAGCCGGTGCGCATCCGCCTCTCCGGGTGGTCGGGCACCGGCCGGGTGCACAGCATCGGCCACAGTGCCCGCCAGTCCGGGCTGGTCGCGCTCTACGTGACGCCCCCACCGCGCGCCCCGCTGCTGCCGGGCGAGTGGGTGCACCTGCGCCTCGAGCAGCAGCCGGTGTCCGCGTTCGTCGTGCCCCTGAACGCCGTGGTCATGCAGGGGGCGAGCGCGGTGGTGTATTGCGATCAGGCCGGTCGTGCGCGCCGCGTGCCGGTGAAGGTGCTCGGCACCCGTACCGATCGCGCCTGGATCCGAGGGGCGCTGCCGGCGGGCGCCCCGGTGGTGGTGCGCGGCGCGGGGCGCCTGGTCAACGGAACGGCGCTGCTCGTGCAGCCATGATCCGCAGCTACCTGAGGTTCCAGTGGGAGAACCGCTACACCGTGGCGGTGCTCGGCGCGGTGCTGCTGCTGGCCGGCTGGGTCGCCTTCGGCCGCCTGCCGCGCAGCATTTTCCCGTCGGTCGATTTCCCCAAGGTCTCGGTCATCGTCCATACCGATGACCTGCCCGTGAAGTACATGTTGCTCGCGGTCACCGAACCGATGGAGCAGGCCGCGAAGGGGGAGCCGGGCGTCACGCTGGTACGTTCGCAGACCGGCAATGGACTGACCAAACTGCACATCTACTTCAGCCGCAGCACCAACCCGCAGACGGCCTATCTGATGCTGCAGGCGCGCCTCGGTCACATCCCGCTGCCGCCCGGCGGGACCATGACGGTGCGTCTGATGACCCCGAACATTTATCCGCTCGCCGAATACGCGCTGGTCTCGAACACCGTGAGCAGCTCGGCGATGCAGCCGGTGTTCGCCTTTGCGCTGCGTCCGGCCATTCTCTCGGTGCGCGGCGTTTACCGTGCCGACTACACCGGCCGCGGGTGGCCCGAGGTGCACGTCACGCTCCATCCGCGCCGTCTGGCGCAATACCACCTGAGCGCTGCCGAGGTCGTCGCGGCGCTCCAGGCGCACCAAGGGCCGTTCTACTCCGGAATGCTGCACGCATTCCATCAGCAGTTCATCGTCGCCACGACGCCCCGGCCGGTGAACCCGCGGGCGCTCTCGCGGTTGCAGTTGCCGCTTGGGCCGATGAGCGCCAGCGGATCACGCACCACGCTGCCGCTGGGCGCGCTCGGTTCAGTGCACACCGGACCGCCGCCGCGCATCCGCGCCGCGGCGGTGGCCGGCTACCGGCATGCGCTGATCATCGATGTGTCGGCGCAGCAAGGCGCGAACGAAGTCGCCGTCGCCGCGCGGGTCCGGGACCGATTGCACACGCTCGCGGCACACCTTCCGCCGCACGTGCACCTGGTGCGCATCTATGCGCTCAGCGGTCTGATCCACTCCAGCTTGCGCGACGTGTGGATCGCGCTCGCACTCGGCAGTCTGATCGCCTTCCTCGTCGTCTATCTCTTCCTCGGTCGGGCGGACGGCGCGATCGCGACGCTGCTCGTGGTGCCGCTGTCGGTGGCGGCCACGATGCTGGTGCTCGAGATGCTCGGCATGGGCATCAACATCATGACGCTGGGGGGTATCACCGCGGCGATCGGCGCCCTCGTGGATCACGCGATCGTGATCGTGGAGCGCGGCGTGCACGGCCTGGAGGGGAACGCAGCGGAGCGTTGTCAGGCGGCGCTGCAGAGAATCGCCGACGTGCTGCCACTGATGACCCTCGCGACGCTCACGTCCTGCGTCATCTTCGTGCCGCTGATCTTTCTCTCCGGAACCATCGGTCTGCTGTTCCGTGGCATGGCCGCGGCCGTGGTGGTCTCGCTGGTGACCTCGCAGCTGATCGCGATCGTGATCACGCCCGTGTTCGCGATGGGCGTGGCGGGGCGGGCCCGGCGCGTCCACCGGCTGCCCGGGGAGCGTTGGGCGCGCCGGGAGTACGGGCGGGTGCTGCTGCGGGGCATGCGCCGGCCGTGGATCGCCGCGCCGGTCGCCGGAGTGCTGCTCGTACTCGCCGCGTTCGGGGCCTCGCGCCTGCCGACGGCGTTCCTGCCCCATTGGGATGAGGGCATCTTCGTCGTGCCGTACCGTACGCCGGTCGGGACGGGGGTGCGTGAGACGCTGCAGGTCGGACGGGATTTGATGCGCATCGCGCTGCGCAATCCGAGCGTGGCACGTGTGTCACTGGTGGTCGGACGCGGGCTTGGCAATCCCTACGCGACGCCCAACAAGGGCGGCATCACCGTGGTGCTGAAGTCGCATCGCTCCGCGAGCGCTCGTCAGGTGATGCGCCAGCTGCGCCAGCGCTTCCGCTCCGCCGTTCCGGATCTGACCACGCTCGAGACGCAGCAGGTGATGATCAACCGGCTCGGCAACCTGTCCGGCTCGCATGCCCCGCTGGTCGTGGAGCTGTTCGGCAAGCGCTCCATCGAGCTGCATGAGGCCGGACTGCGGCTGCTCGCCGCACTGCAGGCGAGCCACGATTTTCATTCGGTGGTGTTCAAGTCGCCCTCGGCCGGCCCGGAGCTTGAGGTGACGCCCGACAGCCTCGCGGTGCTGCATGGGCTCACGCCCTCGAGCCTGGCCGACCAGCTGCTCACCCGCCACTGGGGGCGCAAGGCGGGATTTCTGCTGCAGGGCGAGCAGATCGTGCCGATCCGGGTCGCGGAGCGCGGTACGGCGGACCGCACGCCGGTGAATTTTGCCGGTACGCAGGTACGCCTGCCGGATGGACGTCTGGCGCCGCTGTCGCAGGTGGCCGAGGTGCATCTGCAAGGCATCGTGCCCTATGTGACGCACCAGAACCTCGTGCCCTACGATACGATCAAGCTCAATCCAGTGGCGGGCGAGGGCTTGTCGGTGGCGGCCCGGCGCGCCGAGCGCATCATCGCCAAAGTCGGCTTGCCGCCCGGGGTCAGCAGTTCCATCGGCGGCTATTACCGCGAGCAGCAGAAGAGTTTCAGTCAGATGATGCTGATTCTCGGGGCCGCACTCCTGATTCTGCTGGTGCTGCTCGGCTATCAGTTCGCGAGTCAGAAGGCCGCAATCGTCGCGATCGTGTCCATCGCGCTGACGGCGGCGGGGACCGTGCTGGCGCTGCTGGCCACCGGCACGAATCTCGACAGCACCGCATTTCTCGGCATGCTGCTGGTGTTCGCCATTGCGGTGAACAATGTCATCCTGATCTTCTCCCGTGCCCAGCAGCTCGACGGCGGCACGCCGAGACCGAAGAGCGTCGCGCTCGCTGCGCAGCAGCGTCTGCGGCCGATTCTCATGACCATGCTCGCCGATGTGCTTGGCTTTCTGCCGCTCGCGTTCGGGATCGGTCGGGGCACCGATCTGCTGCGGCCGCTCGCGATCGCCGTCATGGGCGGGCTGCTCATTGGCACCCTTATGACCTTGTGGCTTGCGCCGGTGCTGTACGCGGCGTGGTGGCGAGCGCCGGCCGAGGCACACTAGGGGGCGCAGATCCGGCGATGCTCGCCGGTCAGTGCTGCGCCGCGGTCCGTGCCTCGGCGTCGGGCGTGTGCGGTGGAGTCAGTGCAATGGGCTGCCCGGCCGTGAGCAGGCGCAGGACGAGCCGGTTGAGCTTGCGAACGTCGACGCCGAAGACCACGTGCACCGGCTGCTCGCCCAGATCCGGGCCATCACCGAGCGGCCAGCTGAGGGTGGCGCCGTAATTGGCGGTGGGGCTGGTATCGACGTCCACCAGGAGTGTCTTCTCGCGGGTGATGAGTGCCGGGTCCAGCCACACGGCCACCGCGGTTTCGTCCCAGAGCGGGTACGGCTGGCCGAAGCGGGCCAGATACCGGTCAAAAGGCGCGTGGCCGCGACCGACCGCCGCGAGCATCGCGCCCGTCATGAACGTGGGACTGGTCGCATCGAGGGGGACCTCGGTGATCCGCGACCACGGCTGGTGCAGCACGATCGAGGCGGCCTCGGGATCGAACCGCATGTTGAATTCGACCCGCGGGCTGTTCTCGTAGGCGCCGGCGTGTGCAAAGGGTGTATCGGCGGGCTGTGGATTGAAGCTGCCGCCCATGAAGATCAGCTGGCGGGCGAGCGAGGCGAAGTGCGGATCGAGCTTCGCGGCGAGCGCCAGGTCCGTCAGCGGGCCGGCAGCGAGGATCGTGACCTGGTGCGGATAGCGGTGCACCATCTGGATGAGGAACTGTGCGGCGTTTTCCCGCTGCGCAGGAATCGACGGGGCCCCCTCGGGCAGAGTCGGCACCCAGTCGGGTCGGTTCGGATGCAGCGGCGTCGGATCGCGGGTGCCTTCCGCGGGCCAGTGGCGCATGTAGGCGCCGTCATAGAAGAGCTTGCCGTACTGATGTTCCCATGCCCGGTTGCGCCGGCGCGTGTCCAGCAGCGGAAAGACTGCGCCCGGATACACCGGCACGGAGGCGCGGTGCGCGATCTGTAGCACCCGCAGGATGTGGGCGAGTTCCTCGTTGCGCCAGCCGTCGCCGGTGGGCACGGTGATGCCGAGCAGGTTGATGCTGCGATCCTCAAGGAGCATCAGGCTCGCCTGGATGTTCGTCCCGCCGGGACCCATTTCGTCCTCGTCGAAGATCACTTTCGGGCGCGCCGACGTGCCCGCGTGCGCCGCGGGCACGTCGTGGCCGATGAGCGGTGCGCACAGCAACACCAGACACAGTGTGAGGATCCGGGCTGCGCAGAGTCGGGGACGAGTCATGAAAGGCACTCCGTGGGCAGGCGTGCGGGGAGCCGGGCGCGTGACCGTGCCTGCTCGCCGTCATACCGGTGGTCGTGGAGAGTCGGGATCATTCGGGCGCCTCGTGCCGCGCTCAGCCCGTGCGGGCGAGCACGATCAGGCCGAGCCCGCAGAGGAAGCAGAGGAACATCGCCGCGAGCAGCGCAGGAACGCCACGGGCCGGCTGCCTGAACTCCCGCCAGACGAACACGCCCCACAGCGCCGCAATCATCGTCGCGCCCTGGCCGAGGCCGTAGGAAATCGCGAACCCCGCGCGACCGGAGGCGATGAGATTCAGCGACATACCGACGCCCCACACGACTCCGCCGAAAACGCCCGCCAGATGCATGCGCAGATTGCCGCGCCGGTAGTGGGCGAACGGCACCGGCTCGCCCATGATCGGAAAGCGCATCGCGAGCGAATTCCAGATAAACGTGCTCAGAAAAACGCCGATCGCGAAGACGAACACGGCGGCGTAGCTGCCCATCAGGCCCCGGACCGGATGGGCCGGATCCGGGTACATGGCCGCGGCCACGAAGCGGTAGAACACGCCCATGAAGATGCCGCTCGCGATCGACAGCGCGAGGCCCTTGGCGCTGACCTGCATGGCGCGCCGGGATTGGCGCCGATACGCCTCGGCATCCAGACCGATGGCAAGCGCCACCAGCGCAACGCCTGCGGCGAGCAGCAGCGGGTTGCCGAGCGGAACCGCGACGTAGTTGAGAATGACCCCGAGCACCAGCGCGAGCCCGATGCCGACCGGGAAGGCGACGGCCATCCCGGCCACCTCGATGGCCGCCACGAGCAGGATATTAGCCAGGTTGAACACGGCCCCGCCGAGCAGCGCATGGGCGAGACTCGAGTGGCTCGCCTGGGCGAGATCGGCGAAGAATGATCGACCGCTGTGGCCCGCCGTACCGAGCGTGACGCCGAACAGTGCGGTGATCAGGAGGACGCCGAGCGCGTAGTCCCAGTAGAAGAGCTCGAAGCGCCACGACGCCGGCGCCAGCTTGCGTGCGTTGGCCCAGGAGCCCCAGCAGAGCATCGTGAGGACGGTGAGCGCGACGGCAAGAGGGTAACTCTGGACGATGTACATCGCGTGAAGCTCCCGGCAGTGTGCAGCGGATTTAGGGACGACGGGCCCATTCGGCGTCGAGTTCTGCGCGCCGTGCGAACGACTTCTGCGCCCCGATGCGGGTGGCAGAGAGCGCGGCGTAGAGATTTGCGCGGGTCACGGCCTCGCGTTCGGGCATCCCCTCGGTCAAAAACGTGGCGAGACTGCCCATGAACGCGTCGCCGGCACCTGTGGTATCTACGGTTGCGACCTGGAACCCCGGGATGCGCTCGCGCAGCGTGCGCGAGGCGAGCATCGCTCCCTTGGCGCCGACCGTGAGGACGACGCGGCGCATGCCGCTCGCGAGCAGATCATCGAGGCACGCCTCCAGGTCGGTCGAACCCCCGTTCGCTCGTCCGGTCATGGTCTGCGCTTCCGTCTCGTTGAGAATGAGATAATCGCCGCAGGCGAGTGCGGTGAGATCCGCCGCGAGTGCGGGCGCCGGATTGATCATGCAGGGCACGTGATGCGCCTGGGCAAGCCGGACGGTGTGATACACCGTCTGCAGGGGGATCTCGAACTGCACGAGCACCATGTCGGCGGCGGCGATTTGCCCCGCCACGGCATCGATGTCCGCCGGCGAAAGTCGATCATTGGCGCCCTTGACGACGATGATCCGATTCTCGCCGCTCGGCTCGACCAGAATCAGTGCCGTCCCGGTCGCGGCATCGGGCGTCACCCGGACCGCCGAGGTGTCTACGCCCTGGGCCTGAAGATTGGTGAGCGCCTCGGCGCCGAGCGAGTCCGCGCCGACCGCCGCGACCATCGTGACCTGTGCGCCGCACAGGCTCGCCGCGACGGCCTGGTTGGCGCCCTTGCCGCCAAATCCCATGTCGAACGCAGACCCGAGAATCGTCTGCCCGCCGCGGGGCACCACCGGACTCATGAATTGCAGATCCGCGTTGATGCTGCCGACGACGACGATGCGAGGGGGTGTGCTCATTCGGTGTGCTCCTGCGCTCGGTGCTGCGCCGCTCAGATGCTGCGCACCGAGTCGCGCTCAACGAGCGAGACATCCAGCATCAGTGCCGGGTTCTGTGCTTGCGCGCCGGACATGCACTCGTGCAGCAACTCGACGGCCCGGGTGCCGATCGCCCCGAGCGGTTGTGCGATCGTCGTCAGGCGCGGGGTCACGATCCGCGCCCAGCTGATGTCGTCGAACCCCACGATGGACACGTCGGCGGGGACCTGAACGTCATGTTCATGCAGGAAACGCATCGCGCTGATGGCAATCAGATCATTCCCGGCGACGACCAGCGTCGCGCCGCGCCGGCGCAGCAGCGCCTCGCGTGCCTCGCGCGGCAGAATGCCATCGAAGCCGACGCGCACCTCCCAGGCGATCTGGATGCGATCGGGGAAGGCCGACACGAAACCGTGCCGCCGCTGCTGGGCGCTTTGCACGTTGCGCGGGCCGGACAGCAGCCCGACCCGCGAATGCCCGTTCTGCAGCGCATGTTGAGCTAGGAGGCGCCCGCCCATCGCATTGTTCGCGTGTACGACCGAGAAGCCCGGTCGCGGCCGGTCGATCAGCACGATGGGTCGATCGAGCGCACCGAGCAGTCGGGGCAGTCGCGCCCCGACCGGACACCAGATGATGCCGTCGACTCCGTGTTGCGCGAGCAGACTCAGTCCTTCGAGTTCGGCATCCGCCGCGTTCTGGCTGTCGATGAGGCAGGCGAGCAACCCCAGCCGGCGGGCCTTGCTCTCGACCGCCTGCGCCAGCTGTGAGAAGAACGGATTGGTCAGGTCCGGCAACACCAGCCCGATGGCGCGTGTCCGCCCGGTGCGCATCGCCTGCGCAGCCCGATGCGGACGGTAACCCAGTGTCTTGGCGGCATCGAGGACCTTGCGTCGGGCCGCCGACCCCACATTCGGCTTGCCGTTCAGCGCGTTGGAGACCGTTGCTACGGAAACGCCGGCCCTGACTGCGACATCTTTGATCGTGGCCATCGAGCGTTCACTGTCGGCCAAGCGGCCGCAATCCCCCTGTCAGCGTGCTGTGAAGCAGTATACAGCGGCGCCGCAAAACGCAAGCGCGAATAGCAGCGTGCAGTGATGTTCTTCTGGATGCCGCCGCATCGCCCTTGTGCCGTGCAATCTGCTGCCTCACGGACGCCGCGGAACAGCCCTTGTGAGCGAAACGTTTAACTCAATTGCACAAGGTACTGAATCGGAAGGGTGAAACGATGAATAAAAGGCCGTCTATGCATTCTGGATCCGAGCATTTCCGGGCCTTAAAAAGCTTGTTTCAAGGCATTCGGATTTGCGGGGTGTCATCAGGGAAATAAAAAGAACTGAATCTCGGCGGCTGTCACATTTCAGTCACGATTCATCGATAGAGTAAATCGTTATAAGCGTTGCCCCGGAAAATTCTCGATCGGCGTCGTGCGACCAGCCGATCGAGGAGAGTCATTCAAGGCAGCGGCCGTAAAGAGAACTGACTGGGAGTTTCTGCAATGTCCATCGAGATCCGTAAAGTGGTGCGAGAGCTACTCGCTCCCATGGCGGTGTTCGTCCCGTGCGCGGTATTGCTGACGAGCGCGCCGGCGTACGCGTCACAGAAAGGCACGTCCTCCGGCAGGGCGAATGGATCCGGATCATCGGCGCAGATCACGACCGCTCCGGCAGAAGACGACTCCGGTAGTTCGGGCGGCCAGAAGCTTAAGAAAATCGTCATCGTTGCGGCCGAAAAGGCCGTGGCCACGGTCAATCCGCTGAAGTTCGAGCACGTGAGTCCGGCCTCGAGCGTGACGAAGGTGCTGAACAACGTGCCGGGATTCAATGCCCGCGCGCTGGGTGTCGCCGGGTTCATCGTCAGCAACACCGCGTATACGCTCGACGGCTTCCCGAGTTCCGAGCTCGGCAGCACCTTCGATGGTGTGCCCGATCTGAATACCTTTCTCGGTGGCATGTTCGGCCAGGGCGATCAGCCCCTGGGTCAGGCGCTGGTTCCGATGGACGTCAGCGGCGCCCATGTCTACAGCGGTGCGAGCACGCAGTCGAAGTCCTCGATCGACGATCTGGGCGGCACCATCTCGTTCGAGCCTGCCCTGCCGACCCGCGACTTCCACGTCGACGTCGGCATGACCGGTGGGGTATATGCCGGTCAGGGGTCGGAGGCGCAGGAGACGTTCGCGGTCAATTCCGGCGCGATCGCCTCACTGAATGGCCTGAACGTGCTGGCGAAATTCCAGCATACGCTTCTCCATGGGCCGTACGACAACGTCGTGGCGCACCTGAATTCCTATTACCTGTCAATCGTGCAGCCGACCTCGTCAGGTCAGGTCAAGCTGGTGGCGCTCGTGAATTCCGGCAACGGTCAGCCGCCGCATTACCTGCCGGCACCGATTCTTGCGCAGCACGGGTACAACTATCAGTTTCCGACGAGCGTCACCTATACGAATCAGGAGACGCAGTCGTCCTTTCTCGATCTGTCGGTGAAGTCGCTGCTGAACCCCTACATGATCGGGGAGGTCAAGGCGTTCTACGTCGGCACGAACAATGACCGTACCGCCTGGTCGGACCCGCAATACCACAATTCGTATGACGGCTACTCCTATGATCTGAGCGATACGCTCAAGAGCTGCTCTGCACTGAACGCCTACGAGAGCTCGTCGGTTCCGGTGAGCGCATATCCAAACACGTACAACTGCGCTGTGGCCACCCAGCAGTTCGGGTCCCCTGCGGCAGGCACGGCGTATCAGCGCTACATTCAGAACTACTCCGAAATCGGCGCGATGGGCAATTTGACGCTGCTTCTGCCGGACAACACGGTGGAGCTCGGTGCAACGGGATTCTTCGCGCCGATGCGCTCGGAGGAGGCGTGGTACGGGTCGAGTCCGGTGCCGATCGGGACGACCGGATTCAACATGGCCTGGCTCGAGCACGACGGGCAGACCTGGATGCAGGCATACATTCAGGACAATATCCGGCTCCTCAATGGCCGGCTGCACATTTACCCGGGACTCAAGTGGACGCGTTTGAACATGTACGCAAACGACGACCAGGGGTATTACTACGACTTCTCCGGCACGGTGTCCGAGACCTACAAGTACATCGAGGATTCGCTCGGGGTGAATTATGCGTTCACGCACCAGCTGAACGCGTATGTCAACTGGGGGCAGTCCGTAAAGCCGCCAAATATCAGCGCATTGTATGGAAACATCGGTTCGAGTCCGCAACCGGTGCCGCCGACGACCAAGCCGGAGCGGGTCAATAACATCGACGCCGGAGTGCGGTTCGAGAACGGCCGGTACAACTGGGAAGTCGGGTTCTTCAATCGCGACTTCACGAACATCTTCAGCTCCACGTACAGTGACATCACCGGTATTACGCTGACCACCAATGCCGGCAAGGCGCTCTTCCGTGGCGGCACGATCAAGGCGGGCGTGCATCTGCCGTACCACCTGGAACTCGAGGGCAATGCGGCCTACACCCATGCGGTGTACACCGAGAACTTCACCGACGTGAATGGGACGGCCTTCACCAATGGCATGTGGCGGCCGAATATCCCTGTGGTCACCGGGAATCTCGATCTGCTGTATTCGAACGGCCCCTGGCATGCGAGCGTGAGCGAGCATTACACGGGTTCTGAATACATCGTCAATTACGAGTCCGGTGCCACGACCAATTACCAGTTGGGGGGCTACGGGACGACGAGTTTGAACGCCGGCTACACCTGGAACCTCGACAGCGGGTCACTCAAGGCGCTGAAGTTCGACCTGCATGTGGATAACGTGTTCAACCGGCACTCGCCGTTCTACTCGGCCGGACTGGACACGGCCTCGACCCCGAACTTCCTGTGGATGATCTACAACGAGCCGCTGTTCGCGTCGCTCTCGGTGACGGCGAAGTTCTTCTGATCGGAACGAATCAGCCATGCCGGCAGAGGGCAGGCTCTGCATCAATAGCGGAGCGCTCCCGGCCGCGGGCACCGTTTGAAGGTGTTCCGCGGCCGGGGCATTCTGCGCAGGAGCTCAGCGCGCCATGGAGTGGGGCGTTGAAGGTTCTGGCTGCAGGCAGTGACGCGATCCTCAGCGACCGGGCGGTCAGACCGGGGCGGGGGCTGCAGGCGATGGTGAGGCTGTCCGCGGCGAACGAAGTCGGCAGCTGAAGTGGTGTGGACTCAGGGCGTCCCGGGCCACCACCGCAGCACGACGATGCGGGCGGTGTCCGGTCCACGGTTTTCGAGCAGGAGCGTTCGAGCCGCCCCTGGCCGCACCAGCAAAGTGTCCCGGGCATGGGCGTGCCGGACGCGGCGCTCGCGCAGTTCGCGGATGCCCGCCGTGCCCGAGAGAATGAACAGCACGCTGTAGAGATCGGCCGACAGCACGAGCGTGCGACGCGAGGTGAGCGCGAGGACTGACGGGGCCCGCACGATGCAGGCGGGTGAGTCCTCGCAGCCCTTGTGCACGATGAGGCTCAGATCCGTGCACGGCCCCTGGGGAACGGTGCACTCGGTGTTCCAGTCCCCGTCGAAGCGGGTGCCGCGCCGGGCCGGGCAGAGGCGTTGCGTGCCGTGTCGGTGGAACTTCAATCGCAACTCATCGCCGCGGACCAGGACCAGCGCACGCCGGTAACCGGGATAGGCAGAGAACGGTCCGCCCTGTGTAATATCCGCAAGACTCAGCCGCCACGTGAAGGACTCTCCGGCGAGCGGATCGCGCGCAATTTCAAGAGTCATACCTTTCCCGTTGCGCCATGGCATTGCGCGGTAGTCGGCGGCTCGCAGCAGTCTCATAGGCGGCTTCACGGTGGTCAGTCTCGTGGTTGCAATGGGCTCTGGTGGGGGTGCACGCGCCGGGCCCTTGACGTTTCAGTTTGCGCCACGCACCCCCCGGATGGATCCGTGGCGTAGGGACCTGCGCCGGGTGCCGGTGCGCCTGACCCAAGATAGCAAAGTGAAGGGCAAGGATCGGCAGGCTGGGGCGAACTCTGCCGCCGTGATCCGGTGTCGGGCAAGTTCGCCGGGGACCGTCGGCGTCTCTGGCCCGTCCGCTCGGCATTCGCGTACAGTGCCACGGTGGCGCGGCAACCTGGGCGGACGCGTCGCGTGACTCATGAACGACAAGAAGGGGTGCATCATGCCGACGTCTCGCCGTGAATTCCTCGTCTCCTCGGCTGCAGTCCTGAGTGCCGGCGCGGCACCGTCGCTCGCCGCCACGGCTCATCCGGGGTCCGCAGCCCGACCGCCAGGCTCGCCCCCAGCCTTCGGAACCGCGCCGGGTGTCGGGCCCGAGGTCAGTGCGGCGACCTTTAGCGAAGCGGAAAAGCTGGTGCGGGTGCGCATGAGCCTGCCTGAGCGTGCGGAGGCGGCGTCGAACTGGCGCAACAGCATGGCGCCGTTGTACGAGCGGCGCACCGGACCCCGCCGCGTCGCGCTCGAGCCGGGACTGGCACCGTATGCGCTGTGCAATCCGGTCCTTCCGGGCACTGCTCCGATGCCGCAGCGGGCCGAGTTCGTTCGCAGCGGGCGCGATCCGGGCCCGCTGCCGAGCCGTGAGGTTGACATCGCCTTTGCACCGCTGTGGCAGCTGTCGCGCTGGATTGAAGCTCGGCAGCTGACCTCCGAACGGCTGACCGAGCTGTACCTGCAGCGGATCCGCACCTTCGACCCACGGCTGAAATGTGTCATCACCGTGACGCACGATCTTGCGCTCGAGCAGGCACGCGCGGCCGACCGGGCGATCGCCGCGGGGCATTACCGGGGACCTCTGCACGGCATCCCTTGGGGTGCGAAGGATCTGCTCGACACCGCCGGTATTCGTACCACGTACGGTGCCGAACCCTTCAGGAATCGTGTGCCGGGGAAAGATGCCGTCGTCGTCGAACGGTTGCGCGAGGCCGGGGCGGTCCTGATCGCGAAACTCAGTATGGGCGCTCTGGCGCTCAATGACGTCTGGTTCGGCGGGCAGACGAAAAACCCCTGGCTCCTGCAGGAAGGCTCGGGCGGTTCGAGTGCGGGGCCCGCGGCGGCGAGCGCCGCAGGTCTCGTCGGCTTCGCAATCGGCAGCGAGACCGAGGGCAGCATCGTCGATCCGAGCGATCGGTGCGGGGTGTGCGGGCTGCGTCCCACCTTCGGGCGCGTTGCGCGGACCGGTGCGATGACGCTGTGCTGGTCACTCGACAAGCTCGGTCCGATCGCGCGCAGCGTCGAGGACACGCTGCTCGTGCTTGATGCGATCTCCGGGCCAGATCCGGGCGATTTGTCGAGCGTGCCGAGCGTGTTGGATTTCGATGCGCACGCGCCCGTCAGGGGATTGCGCGTGGGGTACTTCCCGCGATGGGAGCAGCAGGCCACCGAGGTGGATCGGCACGCGCTGCACACGCTGAAGTCGCTGGGCCTCGAGGCGGTAGCCGTGGAGCTTCCGGACTGGCCCTACGACTCGCTCAACACCATCCTGTTCGCCGAAGCGGCTGCTGCATTCGAGGAACTCACCTTGAGCGGGGGCGTGAACCAGATGCGCATGCAGACGCCCGACGCGTGGCCGAATACGTTCCGTCAGGCGCGCTTTCTCTCCGCCGTCGATGCAGTGCAGGCCGATCGGTTCCGCCGGCTGGTCGCCCAGCACATGCAGAAGCTGTTCCAGCAGGTTGATCTGCTCATCGTCCCGTCGCTGCGTGACGAAATGCTCACGATTGGCAATTTCACCGGGTATCCGTCCCTGACGCTGCGCGCCGGCTTCATTGAGATCACGCAGGCGCGCAGTGACTGGGCCCCTGATCCGAAGCGGCCGCTGCCGCATTTCAATCCGCCGCGTCGTGTTCCGCACAGCGTCACACTGGTGGGGCGGCTGTTCGATGAGGGTACGCTCGGGAAGGTAGGACTCGCGCTCGAACATGCCCTCGACGTCGAGCATGACCGTCCGCCGGGCTTCGCATGAGCGGACGGTGAGGGGCCCGACCGCTCATGCCGCCAAAGAGGCAGACCGCGCCGCCGTAAGCCGCTGCGCCGCGGGCATCCGCCTAAGACGAGGCGGATGCCCGCGACCCGATCAGTTGTCCAGCTCGACCGCCAAATGGCTCACCGTGAGGGTGCCATTGCCGTCGTAGGTGCCCTGTGCGGACACTTTGAGTACCGAGGCGCCGCTCAGATCCTGCTGCAGCGCAGTGACCAGCGCACTGAAGCTGCCGTACGAATCAACCGAATCACTCGAGTGGTGCGTGATTGCCCAGCCCTGATCGCCGCTGTCCCCGCCACTCGAGGTGTTCGCGCTGCTTGCGCTGCTGTTCGCAGCCGGCAGCAGTGTCAGGCCGTTGGTGAGCCCCGAGATGTCAAATGACGTGTCGGCGATTTCTATCTTGTGCTTCAGTGCGGCCTGCAACATGGCCTGATCAATGGTGATTCCGGTGGCGGTGAGTGTGAGGAAGGGTGTGTTCTCGCCCGGAGACGCCCAGGTCACATTCAGATCCGCGTTCGCTTGTGCGTAGCTCACGACGCTGTCGGCCGTGAAGTCCGGGGGCGCTGAACCGAACGGTGTGACGAAGCCGCTGAACTGCACTGGCTCGCTCGCATTGAGCGAGCTGGTCGAGAAAGAACCCGGAATCGCTACCAGATAGCTGGTGGCACTGGCATCCTGGGCGCTGCTCGCCCCGGTGCCGGTGAAGTCGAGGTTGCTTGCCTGCACGTGACCCAGGGATTCCACCGTCACGGTGAGTTCTCCTGGGTTGGCTGCGGTGAGAATGCCGACTCCGGTCGTGGGCTCGAGCATGACACTGCCGTGGGTGGCATCGAGCGAGAGCGTCGAACCGCTCGAGCTGAGCGCACCCGCAAAGCGCGCTTGCTGTCCGACTGATATGTCCGCTGTGCTGAGCGACGCGGACTGACCGAGCGCGCTCACCTCTGTACCCGAACCGACCGTGACCGTCACCTGGTCTTCATAGTGCATATCCTCGCCGGAATTCGAGCCGGAGCTGCTCGGCTGTGGTCCGAAAAGCAGCACATTGCGAAGCGTCAGCGTATCGCCGCTGCGCGCCACGACCGTGCCATCGACGCCGTTAGCCGCGGCGCCCGACGCACTCGAGCCGATCGTGACGCTGCTCCCGGCATGCACGGTGCTGGCAGTGAAGGTGTCGGTAGTGGTGTCCCACGTTCCGTATGCCGTCACGAGCGTGCTGGTAGCGAGCGTGGCCAGTTGTGCCAGCCCGTTCGAGCCGCTCGAGCTCGTGCCGTTGATGAGGAACTGCGTGCTCGAGGTGATGTTCACCGTGAATGAGCCGAGGTTTTCATTCTGATCATCGAACGGATCGACGGTCACCACGTAGTCACTGTTGGCAGCACTGACGCTCGCGAGCGTGCCGCGCACGTGGATCTGCTTGGTAATGGCCGGGGTGAGGCTTGCGGTGAGGACCGGATTGACCGTCACCGTCACGGGATTGGCGGTCAGATCGACCGAGTCCGAGGCGGTCAGATTGAAGTCAATCGCGAGGTTCGACACCACGCCGTCGCTGATCACCAGCGGATTGTTGCCGAAGGACAGGTTGATTGCGATCGGTGCATTGATGGCATTGCCCGTGCTGCCGTCGATCAGGTCCGCAGCCGGTACTGTGACGTTGCCGTTGGCGGTGCTCACCACAATGGTTGCGCTCGAATAATCGAGGGTCAGCTGCGCGGAGGTATAGGTGCCGGCCGGCAGCTCATGGGCGCCGACGAGCTCGGAGAGATTCACCAGCTGGGCGAAGTCGACCTGGGTCGGGGCGCTGTTCGGCACGATCTGCACCACGGTGCCATCGGAGCGGGTGAGGGTCAGCGAGTCGACCGTGACGAGGTAGCTGACGAAGTCCCCGGGAGCATCGGTCAGTGAGACCGCCGCGGTCCCGCAGCCGCTGCAGGGGCTTGCATTGACCGAGACCGCCGGGGCAGGAGAGAGCGTGGCGCTGGAACCGGAACTTCCCCCGCAGCCAGCGAGCGCAAGGGCGGCGCTCAGCACCGCGCCGGCCAGCAGGGCTCTGCCGTATCCGGGACCTCGAGACGGAGTGTGTCGGGCATGCATCGGGAAATCCTCCTGAATAGCTGTCTAGAGGCGGGTGGCCCCTGTGGCTTAGACGGCTCCCGGGGTGAAAATCAATCGCCCTCAGGGACAATCCGGCCGCCGGGCAGGAGCGCCGCGATGGGCGCAGCCAGGATGAGCCGACGGGCATTCGGGCCGATGGGTCGAGGCCCCTCTGCGCGTCGTTCGCCGAGTTCAGGTCGAGCCGCTTCCATGGCCATTGCGGCTGATCAGCTCCGTGGAGCCGATTTGCAGGCCAGCAAGTCGCAAGCGCAGTAAATCGAATCGAGGTCACTGGCATCGATATGGAACCTGTTGCACCGCGATAGACTGTGAGGTTGAGGTCGGCCGTTTCCGGTCATTCGGACCCTCTATTGCGCCATCCGTTTTGCAGACATTCTGAAGGTGCGCGAGTCGCCGTCACCCCGCTGCGCGGCATGATAGGGGTTGCGCCCCATGATCTGTGCGCACGTACGATGCGCATCAACAGTATGCGACTAATGTCACCACCAGGAAAAAACACTCGCGCGTAATTTCCACTATGAGTGAAATCTGTCGGGTCCCATTCGCCAGATGGTGGCGAGGGGAACGGACTACGAGGGGAGCGAGGAGGCGGGCAGGCCGATCGAGACTCGTGGTGCGGCGTTTGAATTTCCCGCGCGCCGCCCCGATCAATGCCTGATAGCATATGGTGGCGATCCGGTGAAGAATAAAAGCAATGACCCGGCCGCAATCATGATCCGAAGCGCCTGAAAGGCATCTCGGAAGTCCATCGCAATCTGGAATTAACCTATTGGAAAATAAAGAATTTTTGGTGCCCGGGAGAGGACTCGAACCTCCACGGTGTTACCCGCTAGTACCTGAAACTAGTGCGTCTACCAATTCCGCCACCCGGGCCGGGAGGGCGAGGCGCGGAAATCTACGCATCGAACCGGGAACTGTCAATTGAAAACGAAAGGAAAAACGCGCCGCACCCAGTACGGCCGCCAGGGCCGCCCCGCAGGGGCGCATCAGAAGGGCGAGCGGAGTGAAAAGCGCGCCCGTTCGCAGCGCGCGGCGCCGTCCGGCGGCGCGGCGCCCGCCGCCAAATCACCCCGGCAGGGCCGTGAGCGTGACGCAGTGCACGCTGGCGATCTTGTCGAGGGACAGGTCAGTGCGAACCGCGCCGGCTACGGGTTCCTGCGCGTCGAAGGATGGAAGGAAAGTGTGTTTCTGCCGCCGCAGCAGATGCGCGGCGTGATGCACGGGGATCGTCTCAGCGTCCGTCTGGCGCGCGACGCGTCCGACCGGTGGCTGGGGACGGTCGAGCAAGTGCTCGAACACGCCGTGCATGCGTTTCTCGGCACCGTGCAGATCTCGGGCCGCAGCGCCTGGGTGAGCGCGTCGGATCGGCGTCTGCAGTTGAACTGTGCGGTGGCGCATGAGGCCCTCGGCGGGGCGCGCAATGGGGACTGGGTGATCGCCCGCGTCACTCGGCGTGGCGCTGGCGGGCAGCCGCCGCATGCGCGCATCGAGCGGGTGCTCGATCCGGACCGCCCGGTCGAGCTGGCCACCGAAAGCGCGCTCGCGCGCTTCGGCCTGCCGTGTGAGTTCTCCGCCGAGGCGCTGCGCGAGGCGCGCGACTGGGGCGATACCGTCGATCCGGCGGAGGCGGCGCGGCGGGAGGACCTGCGCGGTCTGCCGCTCGTGACGATCGACGGGGAGGATGCCCGGGATTTCGACGACGCACTGTATGCCGAGGCGAATTCGGAGGGATTCCGGCTGATCGTGGCCATCGCCGATGTCAGTCATTACGTGCGGCCGGGCACGGCACTCGACGCGCAGGCGCTCGAGCGCGGCACATCGGTGTATTTCCCGACGCGCGTCATCCCCATGCTGCCGACGGCGCTCTCGGACCATCTGTGCTCGCTCGCCCCCGGGGTCGACCGGCTGTGCTTCGTGGCCGACATGCAGGTGAGTCCCGGCGGGCTGCCCAGGAGCGCCCGGTTCTATCCGGCCGTGATGCGCTCGGCGGCGCGCCTGACCTACACACAGGCGCACGAGGCGCTGTTCGAGGGGCGTCCGGCGGCCCGGACCGCGCTCGGCGCGTTGCTCGAGCCGCTGCAGGCGCTGGTCGACGTGTATCGCGCCCTGCACAAGGCGCGCGCCCGCCGCGGCGCGCTCGATTTCGATGCGCCGGAGGCGCGCCTCGTGATCGATCCGTCCGAGCGCGTGCGCGCCGTCGAGCTGCGCACGCGCAACGATGCGCACCGGCTGGTCGAGGAGTGCATGATTCTGGCCAACGTCGCGGTCGCGACTGCACTCGAGAAGTCCCGCACCCCGACGCTCTATCGCGTCCACGGGGAGCCGGAGAGCGAGAAGATCGAGCGGCTGATTTCGGCGCTCGCGGCGCTGCAGATCGAGGCGCACCTGCCGGAGCAGATCGTCACGCGCGATCTGCAGGCCATCGCGCGGCGCCTCGGTCACGGCACCGAGCGGCCGTTCATCGAGTCGCTGATCGTGCGGGCCATGCCGCAGGCGCTCTATCAGCCGGTCAACATCGGACACTTCGGTCTGGCGCTCACGCATTACGCCCACTTCACCTCCCCGATCCGGCGCTATCCGGATCTGATCGTGCACCGCACCTTGAAGGCGCAGATCGGTGCCCCCGGCGGGGCGGCGGTGCGTTACGAGCCGGGGGAACTCGCCGTGATGGGCGAGAGCACCTCGCGGCTTGAGAAGCGCGCTGATGAGGCGGACCGCTACGTCTCGACGTTCCTCAAGTGCACCTATCTGCGCGAGCGCATCGGACAGGTGTTCCTCGGCCTGATCACCACGGTGGTCGAGTTCGGCTGCTTCGTTCAGATCCTCGATGTCGGTGTCGACGGCTTGCTGCACATCGACAATCTGCGCGACGATGTGTACGAAATGGAGGCACACGGCCATGCCTGGCGCGGCCGACGCGCCGGCCGGCGGCTCGCCACGGGCACGCAGGTGCGCGTGCTGGTGACCTCCGTGAACCCCATCGAAGGCCTGGTGGATCTGGAACTTGTCGAAGAACCCTGACAGAGCAGGCGCCGCCGGACGCGCCAGCGTCTACGGACTGCATGCCGTGCGCACCATGCTCGAGCGCCGGCCGGAACGCGTCGTGTCGATCCAGCTGGCCGCGCACCGGGATGATCCGCGCGTGCGCCAGATCGAGACGCTGGCGCGCGAGGCGGGCCGGCCGGTGCGGCGCATCGAGGCCGAGGCGCTGCGCGCGCGACTCGGCGAGGTCGCGCACCAGGGCGTGCTGGCCGAGATCGAGCCGCTGCCGTCCTGGGGCGAGACCCAGCTGTTCAGCGCGCTCGAGCAGGCGCGTGCGCCGTTGCTGCTCGCGCTCGACGGCGTGCAGGATCCTCACAACCTCGGGGCCTGTCTGCGCACGGCCGATGCCTGTGGGGTGCTTGCGCTCATCGTGCCGCGCGACCGGGCGGCGCATGTGACGCCGGTGGTGCGCAAGGTCGCCGCCGGCGCCGCCGAGACCACCCCGGTCGCGGTGGTGACCAATCTGGCGCGCACGCTCGAGCTGCTGAAGGAGGCCGGCCTCTGGGTCATTGGCGCGGCCGCCGAGGCCGAGCAGCCCGCGGCCGGGGCGGATCTGACCGGCGGGGTGGTGCTGGTGCTCGGGGCCGAGGGCAGCGGGCTGCGCCAGCTGACCCGCCAGCGCTGCGACCGGCTCGTGAGCCTGCCCAGCCTGGGTGCGGTCGAGAGCCTGAACGTATCCGTCGCCGCAGGGATGCTCCTCTACGAGGCGGTGCGCCAGCGCCGCGGCTGAGCCCCGACGCCCGGGGGGCTGTCCGGATGGGCAGGCCCTGGCGGGGAAGGGGGGGCACCGCCGGGCAGGGCTCGCCCGCACCTGCCGAGGCGTCCGGCCGCATTGCAGCGGGCCGGCCATTCCAGTATTCTCGCGGCCCCCGTTTCGGGGGGACCGCGCCGCAATCGGCGCGGTGCAGCTCCTTGCCGCACCCGTGCAGGCC